>DXDC01000038.1 GCA_019115685.1 Candidatus Agrococcus pullicola | reverse complement strand
GCCGTACTTCGAGTAGAGCACGCGGTCACCCACGGCGACATCGACGGGGACGCGGTTGCCGTTGTCGTCAACGCGGCCGGGGCCGACTGCTACGACTTCGCCCTCCTGGGGCTTCTCCTTGGCAGTGTCAGGAATGACGAGACCGCTTGCGGTAGTCGTCTCAGCCTCAACCTGGCGGATGACGATGCGGTCCTCGAGCGGCTTGATGGAAACCGACACGGTTACCTCTTTCTGTTGAAGATCCAGTTGGCAGTCGACACCTTCGAGTGCCAACTCCAACTGTAGTCACGCGTTGGCACTCGGTCAACATGAGTGCCAGTGTCGGCTCCGAAATTTCGCCTTAAGCGTGCTTGGATGGGTGTCGTGACCGAACCCGATGCACCGTTCGATCGAGAAACGCTCGCGCTGATCGAGACTGCGAGCGAAGCATTTGCGAACGGAACCGACCTTGCTGCGCTGAATCAGCGCCTGCGCGCATCCGGGCACTCCCCCGAGCGCGTCACGGTTGCGCTGCAGCAGACCGAGCTGCGGCAGCGTGCGAGCAGCAAATTCGGGGAGACCGCGCATTCGCTGGCCTTTACCCGTGCTGGGCTCGAGCAGGCGACCCGCGGCTGGATCGCCGAACATCACGCGGCCCGCATGGCTGCAACGGGTGCCGGCTCAATCGCCGACCTCGGATGCGGGATCGGCGCGGATGCCCGGGCGTTCGCGGCCGCAGGCCTGCGGGTGCACGCGGTGGATGCCGACGCAAATACCGCTTCATTCGCGGCGTTCAACCTCCGCGAGTTTCCGAATGCCTCGGCGACGCGGGGCTTTGCCGAGGGTTTCGACACGTCATCAGTTGAGGCCGTCTGGCTGGATCCCGCGCGGCGAGGGGCACGCGGACGAACCCCGCACCCGGCCGTTTGGTCCCCCTCGCTCGAGTTTGCATTCGGACTCGCGTCCACGAAGCCGCTCGGGGTAAAGCTCGGCCCGGCCATCCCGCACGAACTGCTGCCACAGGAGGCGGAATGGCAGTGGGTAGGCGATGGCAACGAGACGCTCGAGGCCACGGTCTACTGGGGCGGGGCGGAGCGAGAACCCGGCCTGCGCAGTGCCCTTGTCAGAGGCCCCGGCGGTGACACCGAAATCGCGAGCGCAGAGCAGAAGGCACCGCCCGAGGTGACGGGTGTGGACGCCTACGTGCTCGAACCCCACGGAGCCGTGATCCGTGCCGGGCTGCTGCCGCAGCTGGCCGAGCAGCTCGGCGCGACACTCGTAAGCGATGGGATCGCGTACCTCACCTCGACGACGCCAGTGCGTCATCCGCTCGTGCAGACCTTCGAAGTGACGACGATCGGCCCGCTGAAACCGAGGGCCCTGAGCTCCGCACTGCGAGCAGCCGAAATCGGCGCCGTCGAGATCAAGCAGCGCGGCACGGGTATCGACCCGGCAGTGTTCAGGAAGCGCCTGCAGCTGCGGGGGAGCAATACCGCGACGATCATCCTGACTCGCGACAGAGGCGAGCACAGAGCTCTTCTGGCGAAGCGCCTGTAATCCCCGGGCATGCGAAAGCGGGACCTGACGAAGTGTCAGAGCCCCGCTTTCGGCCGCTATCGGAGTCGTCGCGCAGTGTTCATTCTGCCTACGGCCAGATCATGATCGTGATGATCCACATGATGATGCCGATGATCGTGCCGAGAGCGCCTGCTGCGAGCGCGATGATCGCCCACAGCTTGTTGCTCTTATCCTTGCCGATCGCCATAGCGCCGAGCACGACGGCCGCGATCGCGAGCGGCAGGCCGAAGCCGTTGGCGATGTTCAGCAGAAGACCTGCGCCCGCCAGGATGATCGCCCAAAGCGTCAACGGGTGCATGCTCGACTTCGTCTGCTGCTGTGCAGCACCGTAGTTGTTGTAGTTGTACCCCTGCGCCTGCTGGCCGTAGCCCGGCTGCTGGGCGGTCTGCTGACCGTAGGGGTTCTGCTGGCCGCCCTGGCTGTAGCCTGCGGGTTGCGCGTACCCCTGGCTCTGCTGACCGTACGGGTTCTGCTGACTGGGTTGCTGCGGCTGTGCATAGGGATTGGCCTGAGCGGGCGCCTGCTGGCCCTGCTGTGCGTACGGGTTGGGCTGCTGCTGGGCGGCCTGGCCGTAGGACGACGGCTGCGAAGGCGCAGGCGAGCTCGCCGCCGGAGCGCTTGCTGCCGATGGCGCCGAACCGTAGGGGCTCTGCTGCTGGCCGTACGGATTCTGCTGCTGAGGCTGCGAATACTGGTTGGGCTGCTGACCCTGCTGACCCTGGCCCTGCTGGCCGTACGGGTTCTGCTGCTGGCCGGGCTGGCCCTGCTGACCAGGCTGCTGCCCCTGCTGCGGCGCGTATGGGTTCGGCTGCTGCGGGTTGTTGTACTGGTCGCTCATATCTTCCTCCTGCTGGGGCGTTACACGACTGGTGAATTAATGACCATGGCTACGAAGCTGATGAGCAACGCGATGCCTACGACTACGGACACGGCAGAGAACACGATCGCGATCATCGCGAGCTCTCGGCCGTCTTCTTCACGCCTCTTCATCTGCGAAAGCGACATGAAACCGAGCACGAGCCCTGCGCCGGAGCCGAGCGGCCCTGTCAGGAACCACGCGGATGCCGCGGCGATGATCGAGAAGAAGGCCAGAACATTCGTCGGTCGCTTCTCGTATCCGGGCTCGGTGAAGTCCACGACTTGCCTGGGGTTCGCCCACGCTCCGGCTGCGGCCGCGCTGGGGCGCACCGGTGCGGACGGGTACAAGCTCATAGTGTCAATCCTGCCATGTCTGCTCTCGATAGTCTGAGAGATTTCCGATGCTCGGCCTATGGTCTCCGCCATGAACGCCCTGGAGCATCAGTGCTCCAGCACCGTGTAGCGTACGTCGAGCGTCGAAACCGCGCCGAAATCGGGCGGCGAAGGTTTACTCCCGGCCGCGATGGCCAGTGATCCCAGCCCGGCGATCATGGCGCCATTATCGGTGCACAGCTGCAGGGGCGGAATACGCAGCTCCACACCGGCTGCGTCGCATCTCCGTTGGGCTTCGCTGCGAAGACGAGCGTTCGCGACCACTCCTCCGCCCAGCAGCAGTCTGGGTGTGTCCGTGTCGGCACACGCATCGAGCGCCTTCGTCAGCAGTACGTCGACGACGGCCTCCCGAAAACTTGCGGCGACATCCGCGACTGGGATCTCCCTGCCCGCTGCCCGCTCGCGCTCGCGCTCGACCCAACGGGCCACCGACGTCTTCAACCCGGAGAATGAGAAATCGAAGCGGTGCCGCTCGCGGTCTTTCGGCAGCGTGAGCCCGCGCGGAAACCGAATAGCCTCCGGGTCGCCGCCGACCGCCGCCTCGTCGATTGCCGGGCCGCCGGGATATCCGAGGCCCATGAGCCGCGCGACCTTGTCGAAGGCTTCGCCGGCCGCATCGTCGATGGTCTCGCCGAGCAGTTCGCTGTCGTGGACGAGGTCACGGACGTGCAGGAGGGAGGTGTGGCCTCCCGATACGAGCAGCGCGACGGTCGGCAGTTCGATTTCATCGCGGTCGAGCGCGTCCGCTGCCACATGACCGACGAGGTGATTCACCCCGTACAGCGGCACGTCCAGGGACGCTGCGAGGCCCTTCGCCGCCCCGATACCCACCATCAGCGCACCGGCGAGGCCGGGCCCGGCGGTGACGGCGATCGCGTCGATGTCCGAGAGCTCCAACTCCGCTTCCCGCAGCGCGGCCGCGATCGTCGGCTGCATGGCCTCGAGGTGCGCCCGGGCTGCGATCTCGGGCACGACACCACCGAAGCGCGCGTGCTCTGCCATGCTCGAAGCAACCGTGTTCGCGAGCAGTTCGCTGCCGCGAACGATGCCCACCCCGGTCTCGTCGCAGCTCGTCTCGATGCCGAGAACGACCTTGCTCACAGGGGCTCTTTCATCATGACGATCGCGTCGACACCGTCCGGCTGGTAGTACCCGTGCCTGACATCGATCTTCTCGAATCCGAGCGACTCGTACAGGGCCACGGCGACGGGGTTGTCGGCTCGCACCTCGAGAAACATCTGCAGCGCTCCCTCGGCTCTGGCGGCCTGCATGAGCGCCTCCATGAGCTTCCGGCCCTCACCCCTGCCCCTGTGGTCTTCCGTAATTGCGATCGTCTGAATGTCGGACTCGCAGCCCACGATACGCGCGCCCCCGTAGCCGACGATTCGGTCGTCTTCCGTGAGCACGACGTATCGATTCGCGCGGCTCTTCAATTCCGACTTCATGGTCTTGCTGTTCCATGCGTCGTTTGCAAATATCGCCGTCTCGATTCCCATGATCGCGTCGAGGTCTCCGACCTCGGCAGCTCGCAGACTCATCGAGCAGCTCCTTCCCCCTGTTGCTGAGCAGATGCGGCGCTCTCCTGCGTCGCACGCTTGGATGATGAAACCGATTTCGGTGGTCTCGGCTGCACCGCGTCAGCCGGACGCAGGTACAGTGCGCGTCGTTCAGGTTCGGCGGTCAGCGAAGCGGCCGCCAGCGCGACGCAATCGACGGAGTCGACGTCCAACCGCGCGGCGGCGTCCGGTATTGGCACGGCATCCTGGGGGGCCAGATGAGGGCCGTCGACCCGAATGCCGTCGCGGAACAGGCTCCATGCTCTCTCGTTACGACGCACATCGCTGGTCACAACGGCTTCGCCCTTCGTCATCGATCCGGCAGCGTCGTGACTGCAAACGCCGATGCACGGAACACCCAGCCCCATCGCGAGCGATTCGCCGGCAGCGATGCCGACACGGAGGCCGGTGAACGCGCCGGGGCCCATCCCGACGACGACGCTCGTGATGCGATCGCGGTGCTCCATCGCCCGCTGCAGTAGCGGACCCAGTGTCTCCGCGTGACGACGCGTGTCGGTGCCCCTGTGGTCGATCAGCGCGGTGTCGCCATCGACGAGCGCAAACGAGGTACCCAGGGAGGTGTCGATGGCGATGATCACGGTTATTTCTCCAACAGCGCTAGCAAACGGTCGCGCCTGAGCGTACCCCCTTGGAGGATGGTCACGCTACGTGGGTCGTCCGTGTCGGGGTCGAGTGGGTCGATTTCGGCTCCCTGCGCACGATCAATACGGATGTCGAACCAGCCCTCGAGCGCGTGTGTGAGCGGGCCTCCCCACTCCGCAACAGTGATCGATCCTTCGAGATCCAGATCAAGGTCGTCGATGAGTGCTTCGTCTCCCAGGCGGTAAGCATCCACGTGCAGCAGCGGCACGGTGTCGGTCTCGTGCGTTCGGGCGATCACGAACGTCGGCGACTGCACGGTTCCTCGAGCACCCAGAGCGGATGCGAGCCCGCGCGTGAACGTGGTCTTTCCCGCCCCGAGCTCTCCCGTCAAGATGACCGCATCGCCTGCGACAAGTCCCCGCGCGCACGTCGCGCCGAGAACCTCCATTGCCGCGGCGTCCGGGACCTCGAAGCGCAACCGCACGGAAGTCCTGGGGCCGAGGAAATGCTCCAGCGCGCCCAGGGGAACCCCGGCGGCCGACGCCCACTGCTCGATCGGGGTACCCGATTCCCCCCAGAAGTGGGCGAGCGTACCCGGTGCGAAATCGGCATCGGGGCCGAGGTCGACGACGAGCTGATCCATGGCCACGCGGCCGCTGATCTCGAAGCGCTCGCCAGCGATCGTGATGGGAGCTCCCTGCGCGGATCTCGGGATTCCCTCGGCGTACCCCGCAGCAACGAGCCCGAGCACTGTCGCGCGTTCTGTGACGTACTCCCCGCCATACGAGACCGCTTGACCCGCGTCTACTCGCTTGGTCGAGATGAGCTCGGCGGAGAAGTCGGTTATCGTGCCGCGGTCGTAGTCGATCGTCGCCAAGCGCTCCGGCGATGTCTGCGGGATCATGCTGCCCGCCTCTCTATTGCGGGAGAGAGCCGCGTGACGATCTCGTAGTTGATCGTGCCTGCGGCAGCCGCCCATTCTCCGGCCGTCGGTTCACCGTTCTCGGCGCTGCCGATGAGCACGGCGGTGCCGTCGACGGGAGAGTCGAGCCGCGACTCATTCGCCGACGCCTCCACGATCGCGATTCGACGATCACCGATCAGCACTGGCACGTCTGTCGTCAGCAGCCCATGCCGATAGCCGTATGCGAGCCTGCCGCCTCGAACGGGAGCGGTGAGCCTGAGCGCCGGCCGCAGCCGCAGATCCCCTGCTACCGACCCGTCGGCGTCGTGGCCGTCCGGGTCGAGTCCGTAGGCGCTGACTCCGAACCGCGCCAGGGATCCGGACATCGAGTCGAGTGTGCCCGCGGATGCACACAGGTGCGTCACGTCAGCGTCGAGTCGTTCGGCTGCCGATATCGCCTCAGCAAAGCGCACGCGCTGCCAGTCATCCGCCTCGCTGCCTGCGCCCGCCAGGTGCGACATCAAGCCCGTTACCCTGAGCCGGCCCGCCGACTGCAGCGCGTGCGCCCGCGCGATCACGGCATCCCATTCCGCAAGCGGAATACCGTTGCGACCGAGCCCCGTATCGAACTTGAGATGGACGTGCAACGAACCGCATTCGCCCGCCCGTTCCAGTTGCCGCAGGCTCGATACTCCCACGTCGATGTCGGCGTCGCGTGCCGCTGCAAAATCAGCGCGAGCCGAGTGCAGCCACGCGAGCAGCGGGCTCTGGATACCCGCGCTCCGCAACGCCAGCGCCTCACCGATGTCGGCAACAGCCAGTTGCACGGCCCCGCCCCGCAACGCGCCCTCGGCCGCCAGCAGAGCACCGTGGCCGTAGCCGTTCGCCTTGACGACCACGATGGCGTCGGTTCCCGCGATCGAGCGCATGCGCTCGACGTTGCTCGCGATCGCCTCCACGTCGCTTTCGATGAGCGCGTTCATGCCGACTCCAGCACGACGACGGCCGCTGCAACGCCTCCGTCGTGCGTTATCGAGACGTGCCACCGCTCCGCGCCGGCTTCGCGAGCAATGCGCAGCGCCTCTCCGCGGAGTTCGAGCGACGGTCGTCCCGCACCGTTGCGCTCCACGACAACGTCGTGCCAACGGTTCGTGAGACCTCCCAGCGCCTTGAACACAGCCTCTTTCGCCGCGAACTGCCCTGCGAGCGACCGCAGCGGACGTGGCGTACCGCGGCGTGTCAGTTCGGCTTCAGTGAAGAGACGCGCTGCCAGCCTCGGTGTACGCGAGACCGCCCGTTCGAAACGGGCGATGTCGGCGATGTCGAGTCCGACGGAGACGATCACTACTCGACCGTGACGCTCTTGGCCAGGTTGCGAGGCTGGTCGACGTCGAGCCCCTTCGCCGTCGCGAGCTCGAGCGCGAACAGGTGCAGCGGAACGACCGCCAGAACGCCGGCGAGCATGGGGTTCGTGGTGCCGTAGCGCAGCACGACGTCGGCGTACGGCATGACCGCCGCGTCGCCCTCCTCCGCAACCGCGATAACCCGAGCGCCGCGCGCTCTGATCTCCTGAATGTTCGAGACGATCTTCGAGTGCATCGTCGGTTGCGTCCGAGAGCTGGGCACCACGACGAAGACGACCTGGCCGGGTTCGATCAACGCGATCGGGCCGTGCTTCAACTCGCCGCCGGCGAAGCCCTCCGCGTGGATGTAGCTGATCTCCTTGAGCTTGAGCGCACCCTCGAGAGCGACCGGATAGCCGACGTGGCGGCCGAGGAAGAGCACGGAACGCGTGTCGCTCATCCAGTGCGCGAGTTCACGCACTTCCTTGCCGGTCTCGAGCGTCTGCCGCAGCTGCTCCGGCAGCGCGAGCAGATCATTCGTGACTTCCCGGATGTCCGCATCGCTCATCGTGCCCCGCACTTCGGCGAGGTGCAGCCCGAACAGCACCTGGCCCACGACCTGCGCGAGGTACGCTTTCGTCGACGCGACCGCGACCTCCGGGCCGGCGTGCAAGTAGAGCACTGCGTCGGATTCGCGCGGGATGGTCGAGCCCTGCGTGTTGCAGATGGCGAGCGTGCGCGCCCCCAGCTGCTTCGCGTACTGCACGGCCATTTTGGTGTCCATGGTCTCGCCCGACTGCGAGATGGAGATCACGAGCGTGTTCTCGGTCACGGCCGGTTCACGGTAGCGGAACTCGTGAGCGAGCTCGACCTCGACCGGCAGCTTCGTCCAGGTCTCGATCGCGTACTTGCCGACCATCGCCGAATACGACGCCGTGCCGCACGCCACGATAACGATTCGGTCGATCGCCGACAGCACGTCCGCGGAGAACATCTCCGACTCTTCGAGGCGGACGAGGCCGTCCTTGATGCGCGACCGCACCGTGTTCTCGACCGCCTCCGGCCCCTCGGAGATCTCCTTGGCCATGAACGACGACCAGCCGCCCTTTTCGGATGCGGCGGCATCCCACGAGATCTCGAACGTCTTGTTGTCGGTGACGACGTTGCCGTCGAAATCTGTGACGTTGACGCTGTCAGGCGTGATCGTGACGATCTGATTGTTGCCGAGCGCCTCCGCTTTCTTCGTGTACTTGACGAAGGCGTTCACGTCGGAGCCCAGGAAGTTCTCCCCCTCGCCGAACCCGATCAGCAGTGGAGAGTTGTGGTCGGCACCGACGACGAGCTTGGGGTGGTCGGCGTGCGTGGCCAGGAGCGTGAACTGCCCCTCGAGGCGTGCGACGAGCCGACGCATGGCGAGCGTGAGGTCGCCCGTTTCACGGTAGATGCGACCCAGCATGAGCGCTGCGGCCTCGGTGTCGGTTTCGCTCTCGAACTCCTCGCCGGCATTCTCGAGCTCTTCACGCAGCTCACCGAAGTTCTCGATGATGCCGTTGTGGATGAGCGCGAGGCGGCCCCCATCGCCGAGATGCGGATGCGCGTTCTCATCGGTCGGGCCGCCGTGGGTCGCCCAGCGCGTGTGACCGACTCCGGTGCCGGACTCAGGTAGAGCGTCCGCGTCGAGACTCTCGCGCAGCGCGCTGAGCTTGCCGCCGCGCTTCCGCATGTCGATGTCGCCGTCGGCGACGACAGCGACGCCCGCCGAATCGTAGCCGCGATATTCCAGACGCGCGAGCCCTTCGAGCAGCACTTCGATGCTGTCACGGCCCCCGACGTATCCAACGATTCCGCACATGGCTTTCATCGTACCGGCCAGTGACCCCTTCGACTTTCACCCTGCCCGTGGCGAACGTTGCGCTGTGTCATCGACACTGCGCGACTTTTCGCCACGTACGAGGGTGTGGGTAAGCTCGGATCGTCATGACGCAGCACCAGAACTCGCCCTTTTTCGAGATTCCGCGCGCGGAATGGTCGCACCTCGCGCCGAATATGCCGCTGCCGCTGACCGAGCGCGAAGTCGAGGCGTTACGAGGCCTAGGAGAAGCGCTGGAGCTGCGCGAGGTCGCCGAGGTTTATCTCCCGCTTTCCCGGCTGATCTCGCTCTACCACGAAGCGTTCAAGCGGCTTCACGGTGACACCATGCAGTTCCTGGGCGAGGAGCTGGGCCCGAAAGTGCCATTCGTGATCGGTGTCGCGGGGTCCGTTGCGGTCGGGAAGTCGACGACCGCGAGGCTCTTGAAGACTCTGCTCAGCAGATGGTCGTCGTCCCCTCGCGTCGATCTCGTCACGACCGACGGCTTCCTGCATCCGAACGCCGAACTCGAGCGCAGGGGTATCACGGCGCGCAAGGGGTTCCCGGAGTCTTACGATCGTCGCGCTCTGCTGAACTTCGTCTCGCGGGTGAAATCGGGGCAGGAGCAGGTCACAGCCCCCGTCTACTCGCACCTCACCTACGACATCGTCCCCGACGAGAAGGTGACGGTCGAGCACCCTGACATCCTGATCGTCGAGGGGCTGAATGTGCTGCAGGCGCCTTCGACGAACGCGCAGCTCGCCGTCAGCGACCTCTTCGACTTCTCGTTGTACGTGGATGCGAAGACATCCTCGATCACGGACTGGTACGTCGAGCGCTTCCTCAAACTCCAGCGCGGAGCGTTCACCGACCCTGACTCGTACTTCCACCGCTTCGCAAACCTGGATGAGGAGGCTGCGCGCGAAGTCGCCCTCACGATCTGGAAGGCGACGAACCTGCCGAATCTGAAGGAGAACATCCTGCCGACCAGGTCACGCGCCGACCTCGTCCTCCGCAAAGCCGCGGACCACACGGTGCACTCGGTGCTGCTGCGGAAGCTCTGACCGGTCACGCGAAAGCGCCGAACCGGGCGGGCGCCCTCAACAGACCCCTATCAGAGCAGCCCCGCCGACATGAGGAAGATTGCTGTGCCATGAGCGATGGCCGCCGGGATCACGCCCCAGCGCATCCGAAGAAGGGCGCAGACCAGACCTTCCACGAGCGTGAACACCAGTAGTGGCCACCCGACGTCGGTTACAGTCGTGGCCAAGAACACGTGGCACGCAGCGAAGATCACTCCGGAAGAGAGCGCCGCACGGAGCTTTGGCATCTGCTGCTCGAGCCACCCCTGCAAGTAACCGCGGAAGAACACCTCTTCGGAGAAATTTCCGGCGAACGCCATGAACGCCAACGGCAGCAGCGTCGCCAGCGCTACGTCACCGCCTCGCTCAGAAATAGGCGTGCCCATCGACAGGAGAACGAAGGGGGCGGCTGCAAGCACACCGCCCGTGAATCCGGCAATGATCGGGACGGGGCGGGGCCGGCCCCAGGTCACGAGTCTGCGCAGTTTCGGGTCGATCAGCGTCGCCCCGACCAGGACGAGGCTGCCGAGCCCGAACGCGACGAGGACGAACGGGTCATGGCTCATGCGCAACCACGGGGTCATACCGTTCGCCACTCCGAACTCCCACAGCCCGGTCGGTGTCATCGCGTCACGAATCAGAATGAAGCCGAGAATCAACATCACCACGCGGAGAATGGGATTCGCGGAGCGAACGAGCAGAAACGCGAGCGTGATGAGCACGATACCGGGAAGTATCAGCAGCAGGTACGGCAGGAGCGTTTCCACCCCTCCAGACTATTGAAGGCCAGTCTCGGCTGTGGAACCGGCAGTTCGGCACTGCCGCCGCCCGTGCAGCCTTCGAACGCACGAAAAACGGATGCATCGACCGAACGCAACGATTCAGTGACGATGCGGTCAGTTTTTCGGTTTCGATCAGTTTTTGTGACTCCCGGAGTCACCCTGGCCTCGGGCGGGCTAAGTCGGTGAGCCGGGATCAGACAGGTTGTCCAATACAGTGAGCGGATCCCGGGTGCAGCGGCTGACTCGGGGCTGGCGGGGCGCGAAGCGCCGGGTGGCCGCAGCGCCCGGGGTCCGCGACCGCACTCGGAGACCTACTACTCGCCCAGACGGCGCTTGATGAGCGCCGCGAGCTCCTCAGCCGCGTGCCGCGCCCGGTACTCCTCTTCGGCCTCCACCATCACGCGGATGATCTTCTCGGTGCCGGACGGCCGCAGCAGAACACGACCGCGTTCGCCCAGCTCTGCTTCGATCTGCTCCGCACGGCGATCGATTTCCGTATCGCCGGCGAGGCCGAGACGGTCGACACCCGTGACGTTGATGAGTACCTGCGGATACACGGTCATGACGCCCGCAAGTTCCGCTAGAGTCTTCCCGCTGCGCACCATCTCGGCCGCGATCTGCAACCCAGTCAGGAGGCCGTCTCCGGTCGTGGCGGCATCCGTGAAGATGATGTGCCCCGACTGCTCACCGCCGAGCGAGAGCTCGTACTGGTTCAGCGCTTCCAAGACGTAACGGTCACCGACCTTCGTCTGCACCATTGCGATGCCGTGCTCTTCCATCGCGACACGCAGGCCGAGATTCGACATGACGGTCGCGACGAGCGTGCTGTCTTTGAGCATGCCGCGCTGCTTCAACGACAATGCAAGAATCGCCATGATCTGGTCGCCATCCACGATGTTGCCGGCGGCGTCCACCGCCAGACATCGATCGGCGTCACCGTCGTGCGCGATACCGAGATCGGCGCCGGCCGCAAGCACTGCCTGCTGCAGTTGCTCGAGGTGCGTCGAGCCGACCTCGCGGTTGATATTCAGGCCGTCGGGTGCGTTCCCGATCACCGTCAGCGACGCCCCCGCATCGGAGAATGCGTCAGGGCTGATGCCGCTTGCCGCACCGTGCGCGCAGTCGAGCACGATGTGCAGACCCTTCAGGCTCACATCAATCGTGCTCAGCAGGTGCACTTTGTAGCGGTCTTCGGCGTCCGCGAAACGCCTGATACGGCCGACGTCACCGGCAATCGCACGCGTCGGAGAGTCACCCATGACGCGCTCGATCTCGTCCTCAACGCTGTCGGGCAACTTGACGCCCCCGCGAGCGAAGAACTTGATGCCGTTGTCGGGCGCCGGGTTGTGGGATGCCGACACCATCACGCCAAAATCGGCGCGGAGGTCGGCCACGAGGAACGCGGCAGCGGGAGTCGGGATAACCCCGGCGTCCTGCACGTCAACGCCGCTGGAGGCGAGACCCGCGGCCACCGCGGCCGTTATGAATTCACCGGAGACGCGCGGATCCCTCGCTATAACGGCGACAGGGCGCCGCCCCTCGCGCCTGGCCTCTCGGCCGAGCACGATGGCGGCGCCCTGTGCGAGCGACATCGCAAACTCTGCTGTGATGTCGCTGCCGGCGAGACCGCGAACGCCGTCCGTTCCGAACAGACGAGCCATCGCGGATTAGCGCTTCGAGTACTGCGGAGCCTTGCGAGCCTTCTTGAGACCGGCCTTCTTGCGCTCCTTGATGCGAGCGTCGCGCGAGAGGAATCCGGCCTTCTTGAGAGTCGGTCGGTTGTTCTCGAGGTCGATCTCATTGAGAGCACGCGAGATGCCGAGACGCAGCGCACCGGCCTGGCCCGAGGGGCCACCGCCGGAGATGCGGGCGACAACGTCGTAGCTGTCAGCGAGATCGAGCACCGTGAACGGGTCGTTGATGAGCTGCTGGTGCAGCTTGTTGGGGAAGTAGTCCTCGAGCGTGCGCCCGTTGACCGAATACTTGCCCGTGCCGGGGATGAGGCGGACGCGAGCGACAGCCTGCTTACGACGGCCGAGGCCGTTTCCGCCGGTGTTGAGGACGCGGGGAGCCTTGGGCTCGGCAGCCGCGGGGGACTCGGTCGTGAAGGACTGCGAGTCGATTGAGTCCTGTACCTGTGCCATGTGAATCCTTCCTAGCCCTACTGCGCGACCTGGTCGAACGCGTACTGGGTCGGCTGCTGCGCAGCGTGGGGGTGCTCGGCGCCGGTGTAGACCTTGAGCTTCTTGATCTGCGCGCTACCGAGCTTGTTCTTGGGGAGCATGCCGCGAATAGCCTTCTCAACGGCACGAACGGGGTGCTTCTCGAGCAACTCTGCGTAGCCGGTCGCCTTGAGGCCGCCCGGGTAACCCGAGTGGCGGTATGCGACCTTCTTCTGCAGCTTCTGGCCCGTGAGCGCGACCTTGTCGGCGTTCACGATGATGACGTAGTCACCCATGTCCATGTGGTTCGAGAAGGTGGGCTTGTGCTTGCCCCGCAGCAGAACTGCAGCGTGGCTGGCCAGGCGGCCGAGCACGATGTCGGTTGCGTCGATAACAACCCAGTCGTGCTGGACGTCGCTCGCCTTGGGCGAGTACGTGCGAGTCATATATGCCTCACTTGATAGGAATCGGTCGTGAATCCCGCTCAGTCGAGTGTTCATCGGCGATGCCGATGAACCGCTCAGTCGAGGGTTCCTACGAGTGCACAGGCGTGCGCACCAAGGACCTACTTTAGCCGATGTGCGCATACGTGCGCAACAGCTCCGAGTCAGGACTTTTCGGTTGCGTCATCGTCTGCGGGGCGCGCTTGCCCGGGGTTCTCTTCGTCCCGTTCTGCAGGTTCCCTTCCGAGCGGGTTCTTGACCTGCTCCCCTGACTGCCCCACCTCCGGTGCCGGATTCTGCACTTCTCGAGACTGCTGCGAATTCGGGGCAGGGTTCGGAATGCTGGCATCCCGCTGCTGCGTCGGATCCGTGCGCGCGGGGCCCAGGGCGATCGCAGTGTTCTTCTCCGTCGCCTCGCTAGCCGGTGGCGTCGTGTCCTGCTGGTCTCGGCTGCCATCGCCTGGATGCCGCGGGGCGCTCTCTCCTGTCGGCTCATGATGCGCCGCTGGGTTTTCAACGTTCGGATTCGCCGCTCGTTTCGCGGCCCGATTGTGGCCGCTGACTCGGACGAGCCGCGTGATACCGATGATCATGAGCATTGCGCCGATCAGGATGCCTATAACCGCGGCGCCGAGCCACACCAGCGGCAAGATCCACGGGCTGGCGTGTTCGACGGAAGCGGCGACGACACCTTCGGACGCTGAGCAGTCGATGACGTGAGCGCCGTTCTCCGTCGCCTGGAAGCGCCCGAACGCGTAGTACCTATCCGACCCGTAGCGCTCTTCGGTGGCCGGGACCTGCGGGAGTGCGTGCGCTTCGATCTCCGCTCCGGAAGGCGCCGTTATCGCACAAGCGTCCACGTGGGGCGCCGGTTCGGTCGCGGGAACCAGGAGGCGCACCTCCCGACCCTCGCGCAACTCGATGAGATTCGGGTTCGGAGACACGATCACGGGGCGCTGAGACGACTGGATCGCGCCGCCGATACCGCTGAACAGTGCACCGACGACCCCCGTGAGCGGCACGATGATCACGAGCGCAACGCCGATCAGGAGCGTGATGATCGCTCCTGACCGGCGGCGAGGGCGAACGCCCTCGGATGTGCTCACTACTGCTTCTCTTCACTTTCTGATTCGTCCGGCTGGTCGCCCTCGTCCTCAACTTCGACGGCGATGACTTCGGCCTCCGAATACGTGACCTCCACCGGCTCGACCTGCTCCCGGTCGTCCTCGACCTCCTCGGCGTCGAAGTACGCCGGTGACGGAGACTGCTCGGTTGCTTCGCCCTCTTCGTCTTCGAACGGGATGCGCGCAGCCTCCGCGATCTGCATGAGCGAGTGCATCTCGGCGACGAAGCCGTTCATCTGCTGCTGCTGGAAGCGCAGCGTCCGCTGACGATCCTCGGCGTCGCGCAGCATCTCCTTCGAGTGCCCCATGACCTTGTCGATGATCGACTGCGCACGCGTCTGCGCTTCCGAGAGGATGCTGTTCGACTTCGCGACAGCCGATGCCTCTACCTGCTTGGCCTGCGCACGGGCGAGATCCTCGAATGCCTTCGACTGCTCTGCGATGTGGTTGGCGTGCTGCAGTGCGCTCTGCACCTTCTCGTTGGCAT
>DXDC01000336.1 GCA_019115685.1 Candidatus Agrococcus pullicola | reverse complement strand
CCATGGCGAAGAGCGGGCAGATCACTTGGGACGCGGCCTTCCCCGCGCCCATCGTGCTGTTGCACGGCAAGGAGGATCTGCTCGCAAGACGTGCATCCGAGCGGATTCGGCAGGTGCTGCGGATGGAGAATCCAGACCTCGAGGTAATCGATATCGCTGCCGATGATTACGAGCCCGGTGCATTGCTCATGCACGCCAGCCCGTCGTTGTTCATGGAACCCAAGCTCCTGCGTGTATCAGGCCTGTCGAAGATGACCGACGCCTTTCTGGAGGACGCGATGGCCGCGGCGGAGGAGCCTTTTGACTCCACCACGATTCTGCTTCGCCACGATGCATCGTCGACGCGCGGGAAACGACTTGTCGATACCGTGAAGCGAGCCGGCGTCGTGGTCGACTGCTCGGAGATCAAGGACTTCGACGCGAAGGTGGCGTTTGCGAGAGCTGAGTTCGCCGAAGCCGATCGTGAAGCGACGCCCGGCGGTTTGAACCGGCTGGTCCGGTTGTTCGAACGCTCGCTTGGCGAGCTTGCCGGCGCCATTGCGCAGCTGGTCTCCGACACGTCCGGCCAGGTGACGGAAGAGTCCATCGCCCAGTACTACAGGGGCAGCGAGGCGACCACTGCGTTCGACGTCGCCGACGCCGCCATCAAGGGGAATGCGGGGCAGGCTCTCGTGCTGCTGCGGCAGGCGATCTGGTCCGGTTCATCCCCCGTCCCGATCGTCGCTGCGTTCGCTGCGAGGCTGAGAACCATGGCGAAGGTTTCCGCCGCCGGTGGCTCTGAAGGTCAGGCTGCGAAGTCCTTGGGAATGCCGGGCTGGATGGTACGTAATGCTCGCCGTGACCTGCAGCGGTTCAACGAGGAACGACTTGCGAAATGCATCCGTGTCATTGCTGAAACCGACCATGCGGTCAAGGGCGCCTCACGCGCTCCCGAGTACTCCGTCGAACGCATGGTGCGCGTCATCGCTGCTCGCTAACACTTTCGACGGGGCACACTTCTCGGTCGACACATGGAATGAACGCGCTATACGGGCGTGTCGCCATCCATAGACCGAGAAGTGTGCCCGAACGGAGGCGGGGAAGAGCGTGCAAGGATGCGCGCTGCGGGCACGCAAAAGGGGGCCGGCGGCGCCGACCCCCTTGCAAAAGTTTCTGCGTTGTTACAGCGCAGCGACCTTCTTCGCGAGCTTGGACTTGCGGTTCGCAGCCTGGTTCTCGTGAATGACGCCCTTGCTTACGGCCTTGTCGAGCTTCTTCGTTGCGATCCGCAGCGACTGCTCCGCAGCGGCCTTGTCACCGGCCGTGACGGCCGTACGGGTGGTGCGGATCACCGTGCGCAGCTCGCTCTTGAGTGCGCGATTGCGCTCAGTAGCCTTGGCGTTGGTGAGGATGCGCTTCTTCTGCGACTTGATGTTTGCCACGTGGGATGCTCTTTCTTACGTTCGTTACGGGTGGAACCGGGGCCGGCTCCACGGCACGTCGATGTGGGAATGAGAGGGATCGACGTGGAAGCCAAGGACCAACTCTAGTAGATTCTCGGGGCTTGCACAACGATCCCTCTCCGCGTTTCACTACTCTGACGCTGTCTGCTTGGCGGCTCTGGCAGCTTTCCGGGCTTCGCGCTGGGCCTTGGCTGCCTCACGGGCCTGCTCCGCTTCGGCGTCGAGCCAGGCCTGCCGGTTCGCAGCGGGGAGCCAGCCCCGATCCGTGACACGCTTCTGGAAGAGGATCGCGCCAGTCACCAGAACAGCGCCGACGAGCAGCACTAGGATGACCCCGAGCACTTCGTTGCCGAGTAGCGAAGTGCCGAGCAGGATGCCGAACCAACCGAAGTCTGCATCCCCGAACGTCGAGTTGGCGAATCCGAGCTCTCCCATGACTGTCATGAGACCTGCCGGCAGGAAGGTGATCAGCAGCCCGTTGACGAAGCCGCCAATGACGGCTCCGCGCCGTCCGCCGGTCGCATTGCCGAAGACTCCTGCACCACCACCGGTGAAGAAGTGCGGCACCATGCCCGGCAGGATGAGCGCAAGGCCGAGCCAAGGGTTCACAAGCGCCAGGACGGCAAGCCCGAGAAGTCCCCCGACGAACGACGACAGGAATCCGACCAGCACGGCATTCGAGGCGTAGGGGAACACGATCGGGATGTCGAGGGCGGGTTTCGCACCGGGCACGACCTTGGCCGCGATGCCTTCGAACGCGGGGATCAATTCGCCGAGCACGACGCGGACGCCGTACAGGATGACCGCGACACCGACACCGAACATCAGTGCTTGCATGAAGCCCTGCATGATGAAGTCGCTGCCGTCAGCGGCTCCGAGGATCGCGTATGCTTCCTCGCCCAGCGAGATCATGCCCCACACGACGAAGACCATGTAGATCAGCACCATGGAGACGGTGGTGGCGACCATGGAGTCGCGGAGGAAGGAGAGCCCCTGGGGGAACTTCATGTCCTCCGTGCTCTTGGAACGGCGTCCGAAGGCCTGGCCGGCGGCACCGGCAGCAACGTAACCGAGTGTGCCGAAGTGGCCGATGGCAACCTTGTTATCACCCGTGATGCGATTCATCCACGGCTGGGCGAACGCCGGTATCGCCACCATGACAACACCGAGCAGCAGCGCGCCGATCAGGACGACGAGCCACTGCGAGTCGGGGAACCCTACCGACAGCACCACGACGATCATGACGGACATGAACACCATGTGGTGACCGGTCAGGAAGACGTACTTCAGCGGTGTGAAGCGCGCGAACAACAGCATGACGACGAACCCGAGTGCGAGCACGTACGCGGATGTCGCGCCGAATTCCGCGGCCGCGAACGCCGTGATCACCTCGTTGGTGGGAATAACGCCCTGCGCGCCGGTTACGCCGAGGATCAGTTCGCCGAGCGGCTCGAGCGAGCCGACGACGACGCCGGCGCCGGCGCCGAGAATCAAGAACCCCAGCGCGGCTTTGAGGCCACCGCCGATGACCTGGCCAACGGTTTTTCTAAGCGCGATCAATCCGATCGCGGTGATGATTCCGACAAGATAGGCCGGCACGTTCAGAATCTGCTGACCTATGAAGTCGAGGATAAGGACGAGGACTTCCATGATTTGCTCCTTGGTGAGGGACGGAGGTTTCGACTACACGTATTCGTCGAGCGTGTCGGTGATCTCAGCGAGATCCATGAAGTTCTTCACGGCGACGACATCGACCGGTAGCGACTCCAGTTGGGAGAGCAGCTCCTCGCTCGTGACAACGAGGTCAGCGCCCTGTGCGACGCCCTTGGCGGCCGTGATGTCCGCGGCGTCGACGACGCCTTCGACTCCTAGTTCGTCGAGGGCCTTTTCAATGTTCATCTTGAGCAGCACGCTGGTACCGATACCCATGCCGCAGACTGCAACGATTCTCATGTGATTCCGTTCTCGATAGAGGTGATGATCTCGCGGACTCGAGATTCCGAATCCGCGGCTTTCAGGGATTGCATGTGCTCGGGGCTCGCGAGAATTCCCGCGAGCTGAGACATGATGGCGATGTGGCCGTCGTGATCCTTGGCGGCGAGCCCGACGATGAGGTCGACAGGATCATTGGCGCTGCCGAACTCGACGGGTTGGGCGAGTTGCACCCAGGAGAGACCGGTTCCCAGTACGGCTTCGGAGGGCCGCGAATGAGCAAGGGCGAATCCCGGCGCTATGACGATGTACGGGCCGAGCTCCTCGATCGCCGAAATCATCTGCTCCGTGTATTCATCCGTTGTGAAGCCGCCACGAACGAGCCCGTCGCCCGCGAGCGTTATCGCCGCACGCCAGTCGCTCGGAGCCGCTCCAACCGTGATGTCTCCCAGCGCTTCGTTCAATGCTGTCATGCTGTCTCCCGTCTGTCGTTGTAGATTCTTGCAGCCAGTGCCTCCTGCGTCGTCAGGGCGTCCAGAGCGAGGTTTGCGGCGCCGATAACGCCGGCCTCGCGGCCCCTTCTGCATCGTCGCACGCTCACGGACTCGCGTTGGGGGGAGCGCATTCTTTTCATGAGCGCAGCGCGGATGCCGCCTACGACGATGTCCGACTCTGCCAGGTTTCCACCGATCAGCACTTCCCGAGGGTCCACAAACGCGACCAGTGCTGTGAGCGCGGCACCGAGGCGTCTTGCCATGTCATGCAGCGCTTCGTGCGCGGCCCTCCCCAGCGCGCTCTCTTCTGCTGCGAGTCTTACCAAGTCGCTGCTCGGAGCATCGTGGGGCAGCCCGTGGCGAACGAGCGCGTTGCGAACCGTGTACCCGGAGAACAGGGTCTCGGCAGCGACGAACTCCTCACCGTGGGGGAGCAGGAACGCGCCGGCGGCGCCGTTCGCTCCTTCCAGGACGCGGTGCTCGGACAGCGTCGCGACGGAGAGGCCCAGCCCGATCTTGACCACGAGCGCTTCGGATGCGACATCCGGATGCTGTGCCTCGCCGCGAGCGACGACCGCTACATCCCTCGTGGAGACCTCCGGAACATCCAGGCCGAGAACTCGGGCGGGGCTGAAGCCTTCCCATTCGAGCGCAGCGGGTGGGGTTTCATCCTGCCCGAACTGCGGCGGCGGAATGGGGATGCCCGCACCCACTGCAAGGATACGTTCCGCTTCGGCATCGCTGACGGACGAACGAATCCAATCCGCGACGAGATCGTGCCCGGCCGTCCTGCCCGCTTCGAGGTCTGTGATTCGGACGACGGATGCATCCGCAGAGCAGACTGCGAGTCGTGAGTGGCTGCCGCCGATGTCGAGCGCGAGGATGAGCCCGCGATCAGGGTTCAGTTCGAGCTTCGTGGCGGGCCTTCCGCCCGTGCTCGGAGCGGACTGACCCGGGCGGATAATGCCTGCTCCGGTGAGCTCGTCAAGGCGCGAAGTGAGTGTGGTGCGGGACCATTCGAGCTCTTCCAGGAGTTTGGAACGGGTGTCGGCGCCGCGGCGGATGTGCCGTACCACTTCCTCGAAGGAGTGCGCCAGCATGAGAGGCCCCTTTGCGATGCCCGGATTGACTTAAGTACAATTCTAGACCAAAGTGGTTGTCATGACAAGAGAGCCCAGAGTCATCGGCGGTTTCGAGTCCGAAGAGGAGTACCGGCTGGTCGCAGCCGCCACCGCGCTGCCGGCCTGGGCCGTGCAGCAGAAGGGACACGGCCACGCCGGCACCGCGATGGCGCTGGCGCCGCTGGCTCACACGCTGTATCAGCGCGTCATGCGTCATGCGCCGAACAATCCCGAGTGGCCTGGGCGCGATCGATTCGTACTGTCCGCCGGTCACGCGAGTCTGCTGCAGTACGTCCAG
Organism: Candidatus Agrococcus pullicola; assembly: GCA_019115685.1. Classification (GTDB taxonomy): domain Bacteria; phylum Actinomycetota; class Actinomycetes; order Actinomycetales; family Microbacteriaceae; genus Agrococcus; species Agrococcus pullicola. The sequence goes on along the minus strand of DXDC01000336.1, from coordinate 170 downwards.
CTCATGTTCACCGGTTACGGCCTTGAGCCGGCAGACATTGCCGCTGCGCGCACGTTCGGCTCCGCGACGCCGGGGCATCCCGAGTTCGGACACACTGCCGGGATAGAGGTCACAACAGGGCCACTGGGCCAGGGAGTGGCGAATGCGGTCGGTATGGCGGTTGCGTTGCG
>DXDC01000335.1 GCA_019115685.1 Candidatus Agrococcus pullicola | reverse complement strand
CCTGCGCGGCGGGGCCGCGTCACTCGGTACCACTCTAGTGCCGCATCGCGGGTAGGATGGATGCAGCTCGCGCCGATCGGAAGGGTCCATGTCCACAGCGTCTTCACTCACTCAGTCGCGCACGCGCATCTCCCCGAAGGAGAAGTTCGGCGCGTACGTGGCGCTCACGAAGCCCAGAGTGATCGAACTTCTTCTCGTGACGGCGCTGCCGACAATGGTGCTGGCGGCCGGTGGCCTTCCACCCCTCAGCGCCGTCATAGCGACGCTGATCGGCGGCTTCATGAGTGCCGGCAGCGCAAACGCGTTCAATATGATCATCGATCGTGACATCGACCGAGTCATGGAGCGCACGAAACGTCGCCCGCTCGTCACGGGAGCGTTGAGCGTTGCAGAAGCGCACGTCTTCGCCTGGACGCTTGCCGTCGCTTCCACGCTCGTGCTCGGATTCATGGCGAACTGGGTTGCCGCAGGCTTCTCGGTCGCGGCGATTTTCTTCTACGTCGTGATCTACAGTCTCGTGCTGAAACGGCGAACGGAGCAGAACATCGTGTGGGGCGGCATCGCGGGATGCTTCCCCGTTGTCATCGGCTGGAGCGCCGTGACGGGGGGAGTGGACTGGCCGGCCTGGATTCTGTTCCTGCTCGTCTTCCTCTGGACCCCCGCTCACTACTGGCCGCTCTCGATGAAGTACCGGGCCGATTACTCGGCCGCGAATGTCCCTATGCTTGCGGTTGTGCGAGGCAAGCGCATCGTCGGCCTACAGGTCATTCTGTACGCGTGGGCGAGCTTCGCCAGCACGATGCTGCTCATCCCGGTTGCAGGGATGGGGCTGCTGTACTCCGGCGTGGCAGTCGTGGCCGGCGCTTGGTTCGTCGCCGAATCGCACATGCTCTACAGTCGGGCGCTGCGTGAGCGTGTCGAGATCAAGGCCATGCGGGTGTTTCACGCATCGAACCTGTACCTGACTCTGATCTTCGTCTCGGTCGGCATCGACCCGCTGTTGCCCTTCTAACCCGGACAATTTCTCGGTCACTGGGCGGCGAGGCTCCGCAAAACAGCCTTCCCGTCGCCAGGCGACCGAGAAGTTGGCGGGATCAGTCGAGTATCGGGCGACCGCGCTTGTCGACGAGCAGATCGAGGTTCGTCAGGATGCGCCCCTCGCGGAGGGCCCACGGCGCGACGTCAAGTTCGCGCACCTTGAAGGCGCGCATCGTTTCAAGCAGCACAACCGCGCCACCGACGATCTGAAAGGTTCTATCCTCCGTGATACCCGGAAGCTGATGCCTGCTGACAGCGTCCATCTTGCCGATTCGCGGAGTCCAGTCCTCGAGCTGTTCGCGGTAGAGCACGACGCGATCGTTCTCGCCAACACCGGGTTGCACGTTGCCGGCAAGTCGGGCCAGGGACCTGATGGTCTTGGACGAGCCGACAACGTGATCCGGTTTGCCAACCGCACGGATGTCATCGACAACACCCTCGATCATCTCGCGAGCGTGCTTCCGCAGGCGCTTGATCTCTTTACCTCTGGGCGGATCCGAGGAAAAGAAGTGATTGGTGACGCGTCCCGCGCCCAGCGGAAGCGAGAGCGCTGTGTCCGGAAATTCGTCGGCTCCGGATGCGAGCTCGAGAGAACCGCCGCCGATATCGAAGAGCATGAGCCGGCCCGCGCTCCAGCCGAACCAGCGACGAACGGCCAGGAAGGTCAGCTTCGCCTCGTCTTCGCCCGCCAGGATGTCGAGCTTCACACCTGTTTCGCGCTCGACACGCGCTACGACCTCGTCGCCGTTCGCTGCCTCCCTGATCGCGCTCGTCGCCATCACGAAGAAGTCATCCAGGTGCTCGGGGTCCGCAATACCGACGCACTCGTTGACGGCCCGAATCAGCGCGTCCTGCCCCTCGACCGTGATCGCGTCGTTCTCGACATACCGCATAAGCCTGAGCACGATCTTGTGCGAACGTTCCGGGTTCGGTCGACCGCCGGCCCTCGCGTCGACGATGAGCAGATGCACGGTGTTCGACCCGATGTCGAGAACGCCGAGTTTCATGCCGCGGTCGCCTTGTGATCGCGAAGCGAAACGACGGTGAAGGCCATTGCGGCCGTCGCGAGCATGCTGCCGAGCATATGCACCGCGACGAGCGAGATTGGCAGTCCGGTATTGGACTGGACAATGCCGACGATCATTTGCAGCAGACATGCAGCGATGAGCCCCACGACGCTCCACAGATGCGCGGGCGGGCCCGACCGAACCGCGAAGAGCAGGAGCACGAGGGCGAATGCCAAGAGCCCGTACGAGGGCCAAGCGTGCAGATGCGACATGATCACGGGGTCAAGGCCGTTCCTCACGGCACCGCCGTCACCCGCATGAGGACCCGCCCCGGTCGTGAGCGTTCCCATCAAGACAACACCGGCGAAGACCACGCTCGTCACGTGCGTCAGAATCGTCTGCGGTTTCGTACCGAGCTTCACTCCGCACGGACCGCGGAATACGCGCCATGCCAGGACGGCAGCGATGGCGACGAGAATCACCGAGAGCAAGAAGTGTATGCCGACCGTGTCCGGTCGCAGGTGCAACCAGACCACGATCGCACCGATGATCGCTTGCGCTGCTGTCAACACGAGGATGAAGGTCGACAGGATGACCAGCTCTCGCCCACCCTCTCGCTTGCGGTGCTTCACCGTCAGCGCGAACATCCATAGCGATATGAGGATCACAACCGCACCCCAAACACGGTTCGCATACTCGATATAACCGTGAATGCCGTGCTCGGGAACCGGGAAGAAGGCGTCCGGCGTGCAGTGCGGCCAGTCGGTGCACCCGAGACCGCTCTCCGTCAGTCGAACAAGGCCGCCGGTAAGAACAATGAGCATCTGGCTGGCCAGCGTGAGAGCTGCGACGATCCGGGTGGTTCGCGAGTGGCGAACGTCTTGCACAATAACCCTCTTCCTAGTCTGCACTTCTGGCCGGTTGGCGCTAGGCTGGACAGAGTGCGATCTCCCTGTTGAGCGCATACCGCAGCGCTGCCGGGTCGTTATCTACACCAGTATCTAACGAAATAGTCGTCTATGCGATTCGACGCGGCCCGAAGATCGCCAGATGAGAGGGGAACCATGAGCGACGTCATCCTTGACCGCCCTGAATTGGAAGGGCTGGGTCAGTACGAGTTCGGCTGGCACGATTCCGACGAGGCAGGCTCTAAAGCCCAACGTGGCCTCAGCCACGAAGTCGTTGAAAACATCTCCGGGCTGAAGGACGAGCCCGAGTGGATGCTGCAAACGCGCCTGAAGGCGCTCAAGCACTTCGAGCGGAAGCCCATGCCCACGTGGGGCGCAGACCTGTCGGAGATCGACTTCGACAACATCAAGTACTTCGTCCGGTCTACGGAGAAGCAGGCGACGAGCTGGGAAGACCTGCCAGAAGACATCAAGAACACCTACGATCGTCTCGGACTCCCAGAGGCCGAGCGTCAGCGCCTCGTCGCCGGCGTCGCCGCGCAGTACGAGTCCGAGGTCGTGTTCCACTC
>DXDC01000334.1 GCA_019115685.1 Candidatus Agrococcus pullicola | reverse complement strand
GTGGCGATGAACGGCGCCAGTCCGACCCGGGTCACGAGCAGACCGTTGATCACGCCGACGACGACGCCGACGACGAGAGCCGTGCCGATACCCGCCGCGATGCTCAGCGCGGGATCCATGCCACTAGCTGTCGTGGCCCGGATCGTGAGCGCCGCCGAGACTCCTGAGAGCCCAAGCAATGCCCCGACCGAGAGGTCGATGCCTCCGGTGATGATCACGAAGGTCTGTCCTATCGCCATGAGCATGACGGGCGCAAAGTCCTGCATGATGTTGCCGAAGCTCGCTGTGGAGAAGTATCGCGGGTTGATGATCGAGAAGATCACGATCATGATCGCATAGACCGCGATAAGTAGCGTTTCCTGCCTGGTTGCCACTTCACGCCACCGGTCGCCTCGACGAGTGATGATCGGGCTGGTCTCAACAGTGGGTTGTGTGCTTTGCGTCTGCGACATAGGTTACTCCGCGTACTCGTACTCGCGTGTCTCGGCCAGGTTGTCGAGGTTCATCACCACATTGGGGATCACGACCTCGGTCTCGATCTCGTCAGTGCCCTCGCCGGTGACGGCGGCCTGCGCGTACTGCAGCGCGAGCCGAGCCTCCTGCGCGGGATCCTGCGCGATAAGCGCCGAAATCGTACCCGACTCGAGTTCCGCGACCTGCGCGGCGTACGCGTCGTAGCAGATGAGTTTGACCTCGCCGCTCTTATTCGAGTTATTGAGTGCGGCAATCGCACCGGTGCAAGAGGTGCCGTCGACAGCAAATACACCCGCGAGGTCGGGGTCCTCGAGTAGCGTGGTGTTCAGAATCGTCGTCGCCTCGGAGGGCTGGCTATAGGCGAACTGCACCGGCAGCATGTCGAGCCCGGTGTACTCGTCCGCCAGCGCCGACTCGAACCCTTCGACGCGCTGCGTACCGGTCGTGTTCGTCGGCGAGGCTGAGATCACCAGCACCGTGCCCTCTCCTTCTGTCTGCGAATTCATCTCCTCCGCTGCGCGCTCGCCGCCCTCGACGTTGTCGCCAGTAATGTGCGATACGAGCTCTGATTGGTCGCTAACGGTAGTGTCGACGGTGATCACGGGGATCCCCATGCTGACGGCGCGCGTGACGCTCGGCTGCAGGGCATCGGCATCGGTGGGCACGAGCACGAGCGCGTCGACACCTTCTGCCAGCGCGGCATCGACGAACGGCAACTGCGACTGCGGCGCATACTCATCCGATGCCCCCTGCCAGATCAGCTCGATGCCAAGTTGCTCAGCCTCATCCTTCGCCGCGATCTCCATCGCTCTAAAGAAGGGGTCGGATGTTATGCCCGGCACGAACGCAATGCGCACGTCCTCGGGGTCCGCGGGCTCGGTGCCTGTCGTGTTGGAATCGCCGTCCGCGCACCCGCTCAGCGCGAAGCCTCCGATCATGGCTGCGCCAGCGAAGGCGAGGCGTCGGCGGTGGTTCTTGAATCGCATTGGTTTGATGCCTCTCTTGCAATGGGTCGGTGGATCTGCCGCCATTGTGGGTCAATGTTCGGCATACTGGTATTCACGAGTCGAGTCGAGGTTCTCGGCGGTCATGACGACATTCGGGATTACGACCTCGGTCTCAATGTCGGCGCGGCGACCTTCAATCGCTGCGAGGGCGGAGCGGATCGCGATGCGCGCTTCCTCTGCAGGGTCCTGTGCGATGAGGGCGCTGTAGATCCCCTGTTCGAGCTCTTCGACCTGGTTCGAGTATGCGTCGTAGCCGATGAGGGCAACGTCGCCGACCGTATCGGCGTTGCGCAGGGCTGCTACTGCGCCGACGCCGCTGTTGCCCTCGACGGCGAAGACTCCTGCGAGGTCGGGGTAGTTCAGCAGTGCCGAATTCACCTTGGTCGTAGCCTCGGTGGGTTGGCTGTATGCGTACTCGACGCCGACAATCTCGATGTCGGGGTAGCTTTCCTCAATCTCGTCGACGAACCCTTCGACGCGCTGGGTGTCAGTGGTGATCGTAGGCGCGCCTGAGATGACGAACACCTGCCCTTCGCCACCGATCAGCTCAGACATGGTTACGGCCGCTTGACGACCGCCGTCTTCGTTATCGCCGGTGACGTGTGAGACGAGCTCGGATTGGTCGGCGACGGTTGTGTCAACGGTGATGACCGGAATCCCAAGTGCGGCAGCACGCTGCACGGATGCTTGCAGCGCGTCGCCGTCGGTGGGCGCGATGATGAGGGCGTCGATGTCGTCCGCCAGCGCGCTATCGACAAACGGCAACTGTGCCTGCGGCGAATAGTCGCTCGAGCTGCCCTGGTAAAGCAGCTCGAAGCCGTGCTCGGCGGCCTCTTCTTGAGCGGCTACCTCCATCGCGACAAAGAACGGGTCAGATGAGATGCCGGGCACGAAGGCGATTCGCGGCGTCTCGGCATGTTCGCGTGCGGCACTCTCTGAGCCGTCGATCTCGCTGCCACCAGTCGAGCAGCCGAGTGAAGTGAGCGCGATTGCTGAGGCCGCCAGCGCTGCGGCGAGTCTCTTGCGAAACATGTCAAGCTCCTTTGCTTGTGCCGAACGTCCGATGAGTTCGGCGATGGTTGTCTGACACCAGCCTACGCATGTCTAACGACGGATCACAATAGTCTGATCGCATCGGTGGCCACGCAACAATCGTCAGAGGCCACGCACACGAGAGCACGAACCGCCCGGTGATCACATCACGCGGGCGGTTCGAAAACTGATGTTATCGGTGGCGCAGAACGCTAAACGACATCTCACTGCCACGGTGATAGTCAACCGCGTAGAGCACACGTTCCCCCTGTCTCGACATGCCGACTTCGGTGACGCGCAGCCACGGGCCGAGGTCGGCAAGGTTGTAACGTTGCTGCCACTCTTCGGGCAGTTCAACAGCCGAGATGGTCGCGATCGACGCGTTCACCTGATGCCCGTGGCCAGCGAGTGCGGCAGTGAGCGAGCCACTCCAGTCGCGGTGTTCGATTGGGCCGGGCATGGTCGTGCGGGGGAGGGTGTTCGCGCTGATCACGAGTGGCTCATCGTCTCCGTAGCGAATGCGCAGTAGTCGGATCACCTCCGTGCCCGCGTCAATTCCGAGCGCTTCGGACTCTTTCGCATCAGCCGTGCTGAGCGAGACATCAAGCACTGCGCTGCTGACTCGGTAACCGCGCGCGGTGAGTACTTCGGTGATGCTTTCGTACTTCGTCATGGGGCGCTCGAGACGCAGCGACCCAGAGGCTGAGATGAAGCGACCTTGCCCCTGCACCGCGTGCACGGCGCCTTCTTGCTCGAGCAGCCGAAGCGCTTCGCGCACGGTCGAGCGCGATACATCGTAGATCTCAGCTAGCTCGGTCTCGGTCGTGAGCCGGTCGCCCGGCTTGAGACCCAGTTCGGCAACGAGCTCCTGAATCTGTTCGTAGACGCGCGCCACCATGCTTGATCGTCCGACTTCACGAGCCGGCCTCGTTGTGGACAGGGCTTTCTCCTTGCGTTGGGGTGTCTGACGGCCGCCAGTATGTGGCTTGACCGTACCAAGTTTGTCCGTTGACTGGCGCAATATGCGCGGACGTCGAACAGCACTTGCTGTTGCCAGACGTCCTGCTACAGTTGTCAGACCTATCCCCTAGTGAGGTACGACAGTAGAAAGGCACCAGGCATAATGCTGAACTTTGATGAGGAGCGCTACCTCGGCATACAGGGCGGAGCCGTGCAGCTCGCCACCGGTATTCGTAGTGCGCTTGAGAAGGAGTTCGCCGACGGGCTCGAGAACATATTCTTCGCGGGAGCAGGAGGTGTGAACTTCTTGATGCAGCCCGCAGCACGCCTCCTGCAGACCAAGTCGACCTTCCCGACGTACGTCGAGATGGCAGCAGAGCTCGTAAACTCCGGCAACCAGCACCTGGGGCCGAAGTCGCTTGTCGTGTTCCCGACTGTGTCCGGCACGACGAAGGAAGCCCTTGCAGCTCTCGCCTACGTTCGTGGCAAAGGCGCGAGAGTGTTGACGCTAACGGCCAAAGCAGACACGCCTCTCGCCGAGCAAGCCGACATCAACTTCACGAACTTCTGTGCCGACGACACCTCGAGTGAGAACTTCTACCTGCAGTCGCTGCTGATCGCACTATCAATCATGAGCATCCGCGGCGAGATCGACGACTTCGAGCGCATCGTCAGCGAACTCGCGCAGCTCCCGGCCCAGCTGATCGAGGTCAAGCGCACCTTCGAGCCGCGTGCCGAGTCGTTCGCGAACGAGGTTAAAGACGAGCAGCACCACATCATGACCGGCGCCGGCGGCGTCTGGTTCGAGGCCTGGTACTACGGCATGTGCATCCTCGAGGAGATGCAATGGATCTGGACTCGCCCCGTGCACGCCTCAGACTTCTTCCACGGCACCCTGGAGCTGCTAGAGGAGGATACGAGTGTCTGGTTGATCAAGGGTGAGGATGAGCAGCGTCCGCTCGCCGACCGCGTTGAGCGCTTCGCGACCACCGTCACGAAGAAGCTTCGCGTGTTCGACTCGAAGGAGTTCGCATTGGAGGGCATCTCCGACGATGTTCGCGCCTTGATCTCGCCGGTTGTGATCGCAGCGGCGTTCGAGCGTCTCAGCATGCACCTGCAGGTCGTGCGCGACCACCCGCTCACGACCCGTCGCTACTACAAGAAGGGCAACTTCTAAGCGGCACACGCACGCTGCAGCGGGGCGCCCGCCGGAAGCCCAGGCGCCTCGCTGTGGCGACTCATGGGCATAGTTCGTGGCACAGTGACTGTGAGCTTGCCCGACAACGATTCGAGAATCGCAGACAGACGGAGTTCAACGATGACCTCGCACCCCTTTGACGTCGCAGTGGTCGGTGACAACACTCTAGACAGGTACCTTGACGAGCCCGAGATCGGCGACCTGGTTGGCGGCAATGCGCTGAACGTCGCCGCACAGTTGGCGATGGCGGGGCTGCGCGTCGGCTATTTCGGCGCTGTCGGCGACGACGATGACGCACCGGTGGTCCGCGATGCCGCCGAAGCCGCCGGCATCGACATTGCCAGCCTTGTCACCATGCCGGGCACCACTGCGCTGACGACCATTAGACGCAGTGCAGAGGGTGATCGCAGCTTCGAGACCGAAGAGTTCGGCGTCACAGTCGAGTACTTCCCAGACCGCGACGCGCTGGCCACGATCGCCGCCAGCCGCTGGGTACACGTGGGCATGCTACGTAGCGCGCAGCTGCTCGGTGAAGCGCTCGCGAAGCTCTCGGACGTGCCGATCAGTCAAGATTGCAGCGTCAGTCCCGACTGGCGCCGGCTTACAGTCGCGTTTGCATCCGCGGGTGAAGATGCAGATGCCGCTGAACAGCTCGTGCAGCAGATGCTCGCTCAAGGGGCCGAAACCGGCGTAGCTACCATTGGCTCGCGCGGGGCACTTGCCGGGCAGGGCAGAAGACGTTGGCGTGCACAACCGCAGCCGACGGAAGTCGTCGACACAACAGGTGCCGGAGATGCCTTGATGGCCGGGTACATCGCTGCCACACTCGAGGGCGCTACGGTTGACGAGTCACTGCAAGCCGGGGTAACTCGAGGCTCTCAGGTCTGCCAGCACTTGGGCGGTTGGCCGCAGCTGTCTGCGGAAGCATAGAGTTTCATAGGAGGAGCACCATGTTCGTGTTGACACCGGCTCACCAGTCATACGCGTGGGGGTCGACCGAGGCGATTCAGCAGTTCGCGGGCTATGGCGAGGTCGGCTCTCCACTGGCCGAGATTTGGTTCGGTGCGCACCCCGCCGGGAGGGCAACGCTATCTGACGGGCGTGCCCTGGCAGACGTCATCGCTGCAAACCCCACAGACGCACTCGGTTCGAAGGTCGCTGCGGAGTTCGGCGGCCAACTGCCGTTCCTGGTGAAGTTGCTGGCCCCTGGCCAGGCGGTGTCGCTGCAGGTACATCCGAGCAAGGCCCGAGCCGCTGAGGGCTTTGCCGCTGAGGCCGAGACGCAGCCGCCCGAGCCCAAGTTTGTAGACGCGAACCACAAGCCGGAGATGATCTTCGCTCTCACCGACTTCGAAGGCCTCGTCGGCCTCCGCCCCGCTGATGAGGCCGCTGAAGTGCTCGCAGCGTTCTCGACGCCCGTGGCGCAGAGGGCGCTCGTGGCCCTCGGGCCTCGCGATGACGACGCCCTACGCGAAGCTGTGCGAACTCTGGCCAATGCTTTGGTAGACGACGTTGCGCAAGCGGTCGAGGCTGCGAAGCTCCTTGCTGCAGACGACGCGGGCTCAGAAATTGCGCAGGCCGCTGCCACACTCCTCGAGCTCGAGGGCCAGTACCCGGGCGATTCGGGCGCGCTGGTTAGCCTGATGCTGCGCCGTGTACGCCTGGCGCCAGGGGAATCGGTCATGGTGCACTCGGGTGTGCCGCACGCGTATTTATCTGGCCTTGCGCTGGAGGTCATGGCGAACTCCGACAACGTCTTTCGCCTTGGTCTCACCCCGAAGCGGGTCGATGTCGATGAGTCAATCTTGAACCTGATCACGCAGCCGGCAACGATCCAACGACCCCACGACTCCACTGCGAGCTTGAACGTGCGCGAGTTCAAGGTTGACGTCCACGAAGACGCGGCCCTGCCCAAGCGTGCGCCCGAGCGCGGCCCCAAGATCGTTATTTCGGTCGCGGGCAACGGTGAGGTCGTGCTCGATCATGAGACGCTGCAGCTGCCCCAGGGACACGCGGTGTTCGTGCGTGACGGTCAGGCACCTGAACTGCGTGGCGTGGGCACGGTCGCCGTGGCGTCGGTACCCGGCGCCTGAGACATCGAGTCGAAAGGAGTCGTCATGAGAATTGGCATCGTCACCAGCGGGGGCGACTGTCCGGGTCTGAACGCCGTGATCCGAGGCGCGGTGCTCCACGGTCAGGAGTCCTACGGGCATGCGTTCATGGGCTTCAGAGGCGGTTGGCGCGGCGCAACTCTCGGCGACGCGATTCCGCTCACACGTCAGACAGTGCGCGGAATCAGCAAGTTGGGCGGCACAATCATCGGCACGAGCCGCACGAACCCATGGGAGTTCGGAGGCGAAGGTGCTGTGAAGGATTCAATGGAGCGGCTCGGTGTCGACGCCATCATGGCCGTCGGTGGCGACGGCACACTCGCCGTTGCGAAGCGTCTGCATGAGGCAGGAATCCCGATGGTTGGGGTGCCGAAGACAATCGACAACGACCTCAACGCCACCGACATGACCTTCGGGTTCGACACCGCTGTCTCGATTGCGACAGATGCTATGGATCGTCTGCGCACCACGGGCGACTCGCACGGCCGTTGCATGGTGGCCGAGGTCATGGGGCGCAATGCGGGGTGGATCGCGCTGCATTCGGGAATGGCGGCCGGTGCCCACGCGATCCTCATCCCTGAGCGGCGCACTACAGCAGACGAGCTTGTCGGCTGGGTCGAGTCTGCGAAGTTGCGCGGCCGTGCACCGCTCGTGGTTGTCGCTGAGGGCTTCGTTCTTGAGGGCGAGGTAGCGGCGCATTCCGGCCGAGGCCTCGACGCGTTCGGCAGGCCGAGGCTCGGCGGCATCGGCGAGCGCGTCGCTGAGCTCATTGAGTCCAGGACGGGAATCGAGACGCGGTCGACACTGCTCGGGCACATTCAGCGCGGGGGAGTGCCGACAGCATATGACCGTGTGTTGGCGACGAGGTTCGGAATGTCGGCAGTTGACTTGGCAGAGCAGGGGTCCTGGGGATCTATGGTCGCTTTGCGCGGCACGAGCGTCATCGAGGTCGACCTGACCGACGCCCTCGACGAGCCGAAGACTGTCACCGAATCCCGTTACCTAGAGGCACAGCGCCTCTTCGGCTGACTAGCCCAGGCGAGCGCGGACGGCGCTCTCGGCGAGCCCGGTGTAGTCGGCCGGCGTCAGCGCGGACAGACGCTGCTTCGCGTCGTCGGAGATGTCCAGTCCGTCGACGAACTCGACCAGCTCGGCGGATCCGATGCGGTGGCCGCGCGTCAGGTCTTTGAGCAGCGCGTACGGGTCGCGGATCTGTGACCGCCCCGCGACGACCTCTGCGCGGATGACGGTCTGGATCGCCTCCGCGAGCACCTCCCAGTTGCCG
>DXDC01000333.1 GCA_019115685.1 Candidatus Agrococcus pullicola | reverse complement strand
GGTGCGGTTGGCGACGCCCATGAGCTCGCCCCACTCCTTGCCCGGGAAGCCGAAGCGGTACTCGACATCGATCGTGCCGGCCGAGTAGTGGGCGCGGTCCTCCTCGGGCACGTCGAACTGGCGCATGTTCTCGGGGTCGATGCCGAGGTCGAGGAACCAGTTCCAGCAGGCGGCCACCCAGTGCTCGAACCACTCCTGCGCCTCGGCCGGCGGCACGAAGTACTCGATCTCCATCTGCTCGAACTCGCGCGTCCGGAAGATGAAATTACCGGGTGTGATCTCGTTGCGGAACGCCTTGCCCACCTGCCCGATGCCGAAGGGCGGCTTCTTACGGCTGGTCGTCATGACGTTCGTGAAGTTCACGAAGATGCCCTGCGCCGTCTCGGGACGCAAGTAGTGCAGGCCCTCTTCGTTGTCAACGGGTCCGAGATAGGTCTTCATCAGGCCCGAGAACAGCTGCGGCTCGGTCCATTTGCCCTCCTGCCCCGTCTCAGGGTCGCGAATGTCGGCGAGACCGTTCTTCGGGGGATGCCCGTGCTTCGCTTCGTAGGCCTCGAGCAGGTGGTCGGCGCGGTAGCGCTTGTGCGTGTGCAGCGACTCGACGAGCGGGTCGGTGAAGGTCTCGACGTGACCGGAGGCGTGCCACACCTGCGTCGGCAGGATGATGGATGAGTCTAGCCCGACCATGTCTTCGCGACCGTCGACGAACGTGCGCCACCACTGCCGCTTGATGTTCTCTTTGAGCGCCACTCCCAACGGCCCGTAATCCCATGCGGAACGCGAGCCTCCGTAGATCTCCCCGGCTTGGAACACGAACCCGCGCTGCTTTGCCAACGAGATCACCTGGTCTAGATGTGACGCCACGAACACTCCTTGCTACGACTCTTGCCCGAGATTCCGGGCACAGACAGACATCAATCCTATCTGCTTCCCGGCGTGAGGGCGCCGAACCGCACGCTAGTTGTCAGCGGTCGACTCCGGGTCTCTTGCGGCGCCGGAAGAGACCCGGATACTCGATGACGAGTCCGTGCTCGTCGACGGTCACGAAACGAGTGAAGTCGGTGTCGCGCGAGTCGTATCGGTACTCCCTGTCGCCCGTTCTTGTGTAGCGCTGAGGGTCTGCCGTGACGGTCAGCTCCGGCACCCGCACGTACGCGGTGACGATATCGGCCGACGCATCGGGATCGAGGTCGAGCCGGCGAATCGGCAGGGTGTTACTGATGGGAGAGATCGAAACGTCGATTTCGCGAGCTTCGGAGAGGTCCGGCCGCTCCTCTCCGTCTACCGTCCACACATCCCCGCTGCGACTCACCGTGAGAGAGCGGTGATCGAGTGTGACCCGCAGCGAGCGGAACCACCACTCCTGACTGACGGTCATGGCGTACGTGCACGTTCCGAACTCGCCGCGAACAACACCCGCGATGCGCTTCTCTTCCAGATCCACGATCGTGCATCGCTCTTCGCTCGGCTCCTCGATGCCGTCCCAGATCACGACCAGCGGCTCACCCATGCCGGTCAGGGTACCAATGCCGCCGACAGAAAAACTTTTGCCAGGTGTGTCGATCTGGCCGATGCCTGTCCGTCATACTGATGTCGGACCACCCGGTTCGGCATAGTTCCCGGCCGGCGTGCAACACGCAACGGAGCGGGCAGTCAACAGGAGGAACCATGAAGTACGCACTTTTGCTGATGGGCCACATCGATGACCCGGCATGCGGAGAAGAGGGAGGCGCGAGCCCGGAGGAGTTCTTCGCTTTCGACAAGGAGATCACCGACGCGGGCGTCGTCGTCAGCTCGTTCGCGCTCGAAGACCCCGAGCATGGCGTAACGGTCAGCAGCGATGAGAGCGGAGAGCGCGTGACGTCCTCGGGTCCGTACGCGGAGGTCAACGAGTTCGTGGGTGGCACATACATCATCGAGGTCGCGAATATCGACGAGGCCATCGAGTGGGCGAAGAAGAGCCCCGGCTCGGAGCCCGGGGGCCACGTGGAAGTGCGGCCCGTAGCACCGTATTGATCCGTGCCCGAGCCGAGATGGGCGACGCGGCGAGCGCTGAGTGCCGTCGACAGGGATGCGCGCACGCGCATCCTGGCGGCACTCGCTCGCCGCTTCGGCGATCTGGATCTCGCAGAAGACGTCCTGCAGGATGCCCTCGCGCAGGCGTTGCAGACCTGGCCGGAGCGCGGTATACCCGATACTCCAGAGGCCTGGCTCATGACGACCGCGAAGAGGAAGGCACTCGACATCGTTCGTCGCGAGAGCGTCCTGGCGCAAAAGCTCGCTCGCCTGCGCATAGAGGATGAGCTGACGCCGGTTTCTTCTTCGCTCGCGGACCCGGCGGACCGTGTTGCGCGTGATGGAGAGGTCTCCATCCCCGACGACCGGCTCGAATTGTTCTTCGCCTGCGCGCATCCTGCGCTCGGGCTGGACGACAGGATCGCACTCACACTGCGCTTCGTCGCCGGGCTCTCGTCGGCCGAAGTCGCTCACGCGTTGCTCGTCCCCGTGCCGACGATGCAGCAGCGCATCGTTCGCGCGAAAGCCCGAATCCGCACCATGGGCGTTCCCTTCCGATTGCCGAACGAAACCGAGTTTCAAGCTCGGCTCGCACCGGTGCAGCGAGTGCTGTATCTCCTCTTCGCCGAGGGGTACACGAGATCGGCAGGCTCCATCCATGTCCGTGACGACCTGACGTCGGAGGCGATCAGGCTCACAACGGTCCTGCACGCCCTCCTGCCCGACAGCAGCGAAACAAAGGCTCTGCTCGCGCTCATGCTGCTGACGGAAGCGAGACGCCCCGCACGAACCGACTCCGAAGAACGGCCGATTCCACTCGCCAACCAGGACCGTGCGCTCTGGGACCACGAACTACTCGCTGCTGGCCTCGCACATGCGGAATCCGCTGCCGCTCGGGGCATCGGAACCTACACGATTCAGGCGTCGATCGCGGCTGTCCACTCGGAAGCCGAGAGCTTTGCGGATACCGACTGGGACCAGATCTCGGTGCTCTACGGCTTGCTGGAACAGCACGAGCCAGGGCCTGTCGTTCGTATGGGCAAGGCGATCGCCCGCGGCCGTGCCCGTGGTGCCAGCGAGGGCTTGCGTCTGCTCGACGAACTGGCCGATGAACCCGCGCTGGTTCGCTATCGGCCGTTCCACATAGCCAGGGCCGTCACACTCGAAGAGCTCGGGAGAAGTGCCGAAGCGATGGCTGCCTATCGCCGCGCACTTGAGCTTCCCGGCAACGCTGCGGAGGACGCGTTCATACTCTCGACCATCGGAGAACTCTGAACACTAACCGCCGAGCAGCCCCGGCAGGAACATCGTAATCTGAGGCACGTACGCCACCACGAAGAGGAACGCGATCAGGACGCCGACGTACGGCAGCGCGGCAACGCTCACTCGCTCGATCGAGAGTCGGCTGATAGCGCTCGCGACGTTGAGGTTGTCGCCGACGGGCGGGGTCGCGAAACCGATCATCGACGCCATGATCATGACGATCCCGAAGTGCACGGGGTCCATGCCCATCTCCACCACGACCGGCACGAGGATGGGCGCCAGGAGAATGATGCCCGCCAGCGTCTCCATGAACATGCCGATGAACAGGAGCAGGATGATGATGACGGCCAGGATCGCCCAGAACGGAATCGGGAGGCCGTCGAGGAAGTTCGCGATAATGGAAGGGATGCGCTCGACCGTGAGGATGCGCGCATACGTGGATGCGGTCGCGATGATCACGAGAATCATGCCGGAGATCAGCATCGTCGTTTTCACGATGGCGGGTATCTGCGCAAGCTTCGTCTCGCGGTACGCCAGCGTCAGGATAAGGCTGTAGGCAACGGCGATACCAGCGGCTTCCGTGGGGGTGAAGAGCCCCGCATAGATTCCGCCGAGCACGATCACGGGCATCAGGAGCGTCCATTTCGCCCGCCACACGGCCCTCCAGCGCTCGCGCCAGCTGGCTTTCGCTGTGCCCGCTCCAAAACCGTTCTTCTTCGCCTGGTAGCGGCTCACGAGGTACAGCAGAATGACGATGATC
>DXDC01000037.1 GCA_019115685.1 Candidatus Agrococcus pullicola | reverse complement strand
GGGCGACGACCTCGGCATCCCTCCGGCGCAGCACGGAGATCTCACTCGCTGGTCGGAGCAGGGCGTTCTGCTGCTGAACCGAGTGCTCACGGTCGCCCCCGGTGCCCCCGCATCGCACAAGGGCTGGGGCTGGGAAGAGGTCACTGAGTGCGCCATCGATGCGCTCGCACGTCGCGGTGGCCCGCTCGTCGCGGTGCTGTGGGGTGCGGGAGCCCGGTCGCTGAGCGGGAGTCTCGCCGCAGTTCCGCAGGTGACCAGTCCGCATCCGTCGCCCCTGTCAGCATCCCGGGGCTTCTTCGGTTCGAAGCCGTTCTCTGCCGTCAATCGGCTGTTGCAGGAGCAGGGGGCCGACCCCATCGACTGGCGGGTCGACTAGAGATCCACACGCCCTCTTGCGGTTGTCGATAGCAGCGCTGTCAAGTGCCGCAGGGGTTGACTCTGACGCTCGACGCGAACGGCAACGTCGCGGTCACGGCGGACACGCTTGAACATCGTGGAGTTCTCGAAGCGATGGAGCTGTCTGCGTACGGGGCGCGAGAGCGACGCTCATCGATCTCGGCTTAGGCGTGCAGCTCGGGGGAGAAATCCTGCTGGATCCGAGTGAAACCCGGTCTGCAGAAACGCACCGGTCACGCTGGCGTTTTCAACGAAGGAATCCGATTTTTACAGGCCTGATCCTGCGCGAATCAGAGCACAAACATAGTTGCCAATCCGTCAGGCAGCAGCGCAGTGATCACCTCGATGGATATGATTCCCATTGTTGTCGAGAGAGCAGAAACGATTGCGAATACCGCATGGTGCTCCCAGCTGTTTTGGTTCGTGAGCGCGCACATCGACGCGGCTGTTCAAGCAAGCGCTTTCTCTGTGCGCGTTAACGATTGTGGTCGGCAAGCTTGAGCTTTCATTTTCGATGTCTATTTCGAGCGTTCGGGCAGCCTCACCCGCTGCATCTTGTCGCTTGTGTCGGCAGTCGGGTGCAGTATGGAAGCATGACGACGTTCGAAGAGTGGCAGGAGTCGAAGCGTCGCGCGGAAGCCGACGCGCAGGCCTCCGCGGCTGCGCACGATGCGCAGGCAACACTGACCGATCTCGGGCTGGGTATGTGGCTCGTGACGGTCGCGGGCGTGAATCGCGGGACGATAACGCAGATCACGGTCGGAGAAGAGACGAGATATGCGGCGAGGCTGCGGCATTTCAACCCCGGGCAGGGCGTGCAGATTGGTGAGTACTGGGAGCTCGACAAAGCAATCGAGGCGATTCTCGCCGAGGCTCCCAAGCTCCCGGGGCGCGACCCGTTCGAGCAGCTGACGAACTACGCAACGCGCGAGCAGATGCGCGAGCGCACCGAGAGAGCCAGACTGCGGCGCCGCGCTGGCCGATACGGTTGAGGCTATGCAGGACATCGAGAAGTTCACGGCATTGGAGCTCTGGGAGCGCATGCACGCCCGCGAGATCTCGAGCGAAGAGGTCACGCGCGCATTTCTCGATCGGGCCGAGCGGCTCGATGATCACGGCGCCTTCGTCACGCTGACTGCCGAGCTCGCGCTCGAACGTGCAAGGGCACTCGATAACGCCGTCGATCGCACGGCGCTGCTGCACGGCATCCCGACCGCGGACAAGGACCTACAGCTGCGCGCCGGGGTTCCCACTGGCTTCGGTTCGAGGGCGTTCGCAGGCTTCGTGCCCCCGGAATCCGACGCGCTGACACAGCAGTTGGATGCCTCCGGCACCGTATCGATCGGTAAAACCGCAACGCCCGAGTTCGGGTTCTCGGGCTACACCTCCAGTCTCGCAACCGGCCACACCACGATCCCCGGGCATCCGGGGCTCGGTGCCGGCGGTTCGAGCGGGGGAGCAGCGGCCGCAGTTGCCGCGGGGCTCGTACCGGTCGCGCCGGGAAGCGACGCGGGAGGCTCGGTGCGCATCCCGGCGGCGGCGTGCGGGCTCGTGGGGCTGAAGCCGTCCCGCGGTCGAATTCCCGCTGCAAGCGGACTCGGCAGCATAGGGCAGCTCGCGGTCGCCGGTTCGATTGCACGAACGGTCGCCGACGCCGCACTACTGCTCGACGGCATGATTCCCCGTGAGCACGGCAGCACCGTGCACCGCACAACGCTCAGGAGCCCGGAGCTCGACGACGGCTCACTCCTGGCCAGCGCGATACGCGGTGATCGGCCGCGCGCTCGCATAGCCGTGCTGACAGGGTCGACGCCCTGGGAGGAGTTCTGCCCGACGCCCGTCGGCGACGAAGCGAAGGCAGCCGTCGAGACCGCAGTACGCGAGCTCACCGCGGCGGGGCATGAGATCGATGAGATTCAAATGCCGCACCTGGCGGGATACGCCGATGAATTCGTGACGCTCTGGCACTTCAACGCCGCTGCGCTGCCGGTGAGTGCAGAACAGGTCGAGTTGCTCGAACCGCTCACGCGTACGTTCATCGAATCCGGCAAACGGATAACGGCGGATCGTGTCGTGAATGCGCAGCGCAGGTTCGTCGAGTTCGAGCGGGCCGTGCTCGCCGCATTCGCACCCTTCGACGCTGTCGTGACGCCGACAACCGCGCTCACCCCGCGACCGGTCGGCTGGCACGGCGACGATCCGGAAGAGAACTTCCGCAGACAGTGTCAGTACACGCCGCATACGTCGTTCGTGAACGTCACAGGTCTGCCGGCGCTGTCGCTCCCAGTGCACGCACTCGATGATGGACTCACCATGAGCGTGCAGCTCATCGGGCGGCCGGGAGACGAAGCCGGCCTGTTGGCTCTCGGGCGACAGCTGGAGCGGCGCATCCCCTGGCGGGAGCGCGTCGAGCGCGGGTTTCAGCAGTAGCGCCGCCCGGTCTGCGTACACTGGATGCGCGGGGTGATCGAGGGGTGAGCATGTTTACGACGCAGCGAGAACCGAGGACCGTCGCACTCACGGGAGGACTATTAGCAGGAGCCGGACTGCTGTGGCTCCTGCCGCGGAACTTCGGGTTCGGCACCGATTTCGGATTCGTCGGCGGGGCACCGCTCATTCCCCAGTTCTTGGCCAGCGGGGCCATCGGCTATTTCGCCCACACCGCTGTGCTCGCCGCCATGATCATTCTTGCGATCGGTCTGCCGCTTGACCGTCCGCGGCAACGTCAACGCGTTACCCAGGTCTTCCTGATCATCTTCGGTGGCTGGGGGCTGCTGCTCTCAATCCTCATGACCGTTTCTCCGTTGCACGGCACGATCTTCGGGCCGTTTTTGAACACCATGCACGAGATCGCCTACATCGCGGTCGCGGTCGCTGCTGCATGGTTCGTTATCCGGGAGCGACTCATCGAAGGCTGGGAACGCTGGTTGTTCCTCGTGCTGGCGTTGGCGAAGTCCGTGATGACACCGGTCATGCTCTTGCTAATGGTGCTGCCCGCCGCGATGCTGAACAGCGTCTTCGCGTCCGCGCTGTTCGACCTCGCTCCGTTCGGGCACCTCGTCGTGGGCGGACTGCTGCTCGCCGGCGGTCTCATCTCGAAGAACCGACTCACTGCGCAACTGTATGCGGAGGGGCCGGACGACCCGGACGCTCAACGTCAGTCGTAACGCTTATCGCCTGCCTTGAAGTAACCGCCCGCTTCGAGCCCCGCCTCGATCTCGAACCGGTTCCGCAACGGATCGAGACCGGCCGCGTAGTAGAGCGGAATGAACGCCAGGCCGTAGCGCTGCCACTGCTTCCTGTGGACGTCCTCGTGCGCGAGCACGGCATCCGTCATCGGCTTCGACGTCAGCACCGTATCGCCGACGCACGTGCCGCCGCGGCCGAACGCCCACGACGGGAGTCCGGTCACAACCGTCAGCGCACCGTGCCGAGAGAACGTGCCGCCGAGCGCAGCACCCCACAGTTTCGCCCCCGAGGACGCGAAGCGGAATCCGGCACGAGCGACCGGGGGAGCGGTGACGGCCGATTCCGCTCCATCGACGACGCCTCGAGCGAGTCGGCCGAGGCCGAACCCCAAGCTGCGCAGTCGCGTCACGTTCAGTCGCCCTCGAACGCGACCGGCTCGCCGCGCAGGTAGGATTCGACGGCGCGCGCCGCATCCTTTGTCGCTGCGAGCTTCGCCGCTGTTGTCCCGAGCTCGCGCTGTGCCTTCTCCAGATCGTTGACCGAATCGCGAGCGGACCCCAACGCGGCCTGTACGGCCAGGGGGGCATTGCGTGAGATCTGCGCGG
>DXDC01000332.1 GCA_019115685.1 Candidatus Agrococcus pullicola | reverse complement strand
TGCGGCGGCGCCATGCCTCCGGGAGCGTAAACACAACGCGCGCAGGCGTACGCACAACGAGCGCATGGATGCCAACGGAAGCTGCCGTGATCGCGAGTGTGATGACAACGGGCGCGAGCGCGTGCACGATCTCGCTGTCGAGCGCTCCGAGCCACCACGTGGGAAACATCGTCAGGAGCTCGAGGAGCGGAACGTGCATGACGTAGATCGGTAGGGTGCGTCGGCCAGCCCAAGCGAGCACGCCCCCCAAGCCCGGGACTTTCGTGAGGGCAAGCGCGCCGATGATGACGATCACCGCACCCGCAATGTCCCGCGGAATGGTCAGCACATGGTCGACATTGTCGTCCATGCCGAAGTTGGCAATCGCGGCAACCAGTACGAACGCGCCGACTGCCACACCGCCTGACGCCCATGGCCGCTTCGCCACGTGTTCACGAATGAGGCCAGCCGCATAGACGCCGACCGCGAAGAACACGAAGTACCGAAGAACGTTCCGATACTGGTCGCTGCCGTCGCCTGGCAGATAGAACGACACCACCGAGAGTGTGCCAAGCACGATCAGTACGGCGGCGGGCGATACCTTGTGCATGGCGGCCAGCACGACCGTCCAGATTGCCAAGGCCATGACATACCACAGCACGCTCTTCGGCAGGATGAGCTGGTCGACGAAGGCCTGCGCGCCTTGATAGGGGGTTCCCGCTCCGAGTGGGCCGAGCCACATCGACCATCCGATGCCAACAGCAATCAGCAGGAAGATCAACAGCCAGACGACATAGAGCCAATACGACAGCGCGACCGACGCACGAACCGATCTGTCTGACCACCCGGCGCGAATCCGCCGTGCGAGCAGCATGCCACTGAGGAGCGACAGCGCAGGCATGCGGAACGGCGTCATCGCATCGACGATCTGGCGCCACGCGACGTCTACCTGCGTGTGCTCGACGACGACCAGTAGCGAGATCGTCGTGTGCATGACGACGACGGCAAGCACACACAGCGCGCGGGCCGTGTCGATCCACGGAACCCGCGCGCGCACGTCGCCGTGAAGTACTTCCGTACTCACGTGTGTCTCGCAACGAAGTCACGGATGCGGCGGTCGAAGACGTCACTTCCGAAGTCGCGCGCCCGGTCTCGGCACGCATCGGCGCTGCAGCCGACCGCGGTATCGACCGCGGCGCGAAGTGCGGCATCGTCGGACCAGTCGTGTACGTGCGCGCCCGTCACACCGTCGACCACGGATTCGACGGCTCCGCCCGTCGCATTGACGAGAACTGGCGTTCCCGCCGCCATCGCCTCGACGGGGATGATGCCGAAGTCTTCGATCGGCGCGAAGACCAGCGCCGTGGCACGTCGCAGAATGGCCGAAAGGAGCTGGTCGGATGGATTGATCGCGAAGTGCACCATGCCCGGATGCACACGTTCGCCGTATGCACGCAGCTCGCCTTCGCCGTCCCCTCCGCCGGCCAGCACGACGGGCAAACCCGCGACGCGGCCTGCGTCGATCGCGGCGTCCAGTCGTTTGTACGGCACGAACCTCGAGAAGCCGAGGATGAACTCGGATGGCAGTCCTGCGAGACGTTCTTCGTCGTCGGCGGAGAGGACTGGTTCGGCGAGGATCCGCTCGACGTCGACGTTCGGGTAGATGACCTCGGCCTCGCGCTCCCACGCGTCTGCGATCCGCCGTGCGATGTATTCGCTGTTCGCCGCGAGCGCGACTGGCTCCTGGGCTCGCCGTCGGTCCAACGGCTTCAGCGCGCGTGATGCGAGGCGCGCTGGAACGCTGGCGCCGCGGACATCAAGCTCGGGCACCCAGATGTAGCGGGCGGGGGTGTGCGCGTACACGAGTTTCGGTGCATCCCGCGCGGGACCCTTGAAGCGAGCGTGGTGCGCGAAGAGGTGTGTGCTGGTCAAAACCCAGTCAGCATCGCGACGGGGGAGGTTCCGCCAGACGGGCGGCATGAACGGCAGTGCGAGGGCCTTACGTCCCTTGAGCGGCGTTCGCGCGAGCACAGTCTCGTGAATCGGACGGAGCCGGTCCGACTCGTTCCAAAGACACCATCTTTCGGCATCGGGAAACGCTTGCGCGATCGCTTCGAAGACGTTCTCAGAGCCACCGGCAGGGGAGAGCCATTCGTGAACGATGATGCCGGGCATGACTATCCGCAGCCTGGCGCGTTGATCTCGACGGGGACCTTTTCCAACATCGGTGTGTGTGCGACTGCGAGCGGGCCGTACTCCTCATCTTCAGTTGGAGCCGAGAAGGTCACCTCGATCGTGTGCGTGCTCGACGGCTCACTCTCGAAGTTGATGAGTACGGCGGCGCGTCCGAGATCATTCGTACCGGCCTGTGGGACGAACTCTTCCCCGTCAACCTTGGCAGACACGTAGCTGCTGCCGACCGGTCCGTAGAACACGAGATTCGTGGATTTGATGCCCTTGGGAAAGTACCTCCCAGTTGACACATAAGCAGGCAGACCGGCGACAGCGCCCGGTTCAAGCGTGTAGTTGTACGTGGCTTTCGCCGTGAAGATTGCGTCTTCATCCGCCTCGCACACATCAGTCGACGCCGTGACGCTCATGTCGGTGTAGTAGTCGAGCTTGCCTTCGGTGTTGTCGTTGACAAACACGCCCATGGTTGTCGCGTCCCGGTTGCTTGTGGAATACAGCGGTCCGTTGAAGAGCGTGCCCGCCACTGCTTTGGCCTCTGTTCGATCGGTGGGCGCGTAGAGGATGCGGCCGTTTTCGAATCCCTTGGTGAGTTGGGGGACGAGGGACGTCAACGGGTTCTGCGCATGTGTCACGCCTTCGACGATTGCCGAGGCTGCTGAGACGAAGAACTCGTCCTGCTGCCGGGCGGACTCGGCGGTATCGCCCGGAAAACGTGCGTAGACGTTGCTGAGCAGTTCCTCGACGACATTGTCAGCATTGAGCGTTTCACCGGTCGGAAGTTGAACCGGCCCAGTTGCACGAAGGATATTGCTCAGAAACACGGGGTCGATCGCGAGAACGGAGTGTCCGGGATCTCCGATCGCGTCAGACCAGAATGCGCGCGCGATGTGGGCCGTCTGCGCGAAGTCCGGCGTCATCGTGGTGTCTTGGATGTAGCGTCCGACGCGATCCGTATATAACGCCTCTGTGGAGGGCGCTAGGGGCACGATCGATTCCGGTCTGCCGGAATTGACATCCGCCTGTCCAGCTGAATTGGTGATCGACATTGCTCCGTTATCGAGAGTCATCATGAGCAAAGTGCCAGGGTTGCCGCCGAGGGTGCGCATCTCGGCGGTGTTCTGGACGAGTACCAAATAGTTGCGGGGTTCGTCCGCGCCCAACATCGTCGGAAGCTGCGGTGAGAGGATCGCGACTCTTCTCAACACATCGGCCATGGTGTCGATCGCGCCGAGAACTTGATCGACAGGACCCCTCAACGGCGCGAGGAGCCCCTCGGTCTCGATGCCTTCTGCGACGAGTCGAATCTGGAGGCGTTCCGCCGTTGGTGCTACTTCCTCGACGCGCTTCCCGAGTTCGGCGACAGCGTCGACGTTCAGAGCGCCGTCCGTCGGACCGATCGATGAGAGGTCAAGCTCGAGAAGAGGCGCAGCGACGTCGCTGATCAATTCGTCGGCCGCTCCCGCAAGCAGTCTCACCGCGCGGAGATCGTCCCCGATGAACGGAATGACCTCGCTCCCTCGCCAGATGGGGTGTGACGTCGCAATGTGTGCGTTGCGCGCGGAGTCGCGCATGCCATCGACTGTTCGGGAAACCTGCTCGCGGTCGCCGAGGTTGTCCGTGAGCTGCCTCGCATCCGCCATCATCGAATCTACGGCGCTCTTCGCAACGAACGCACTGACGCCCATCACGATGATGCAAAAGACGATGACGCCGGCGACTGTCCACAGTGTCGGCTTCAGGCGCGGGGGTCGTCGCCACCACTGGCGCTTTGGGGCGGCATCTGCATGCTTCTGCATCCGCACATTCTAGGCTCCTGACTCGTGGCGAACCTGCGCGAACGCGCCGTGCGCGGGCGGTGCGTCTCGCTGAGCCGCGATAAGTGGTGAGGTATGCTCTGTCCCTGTACGTGCGGGCGAATATAGGGGAGGCCAGCGTTTGTCGAGCGGTACGACGCATGGACCAGTGGCGGATGATGCCGTCAGTGGTGTCGTCGAGACCGTGAGTGAGGGGGCCTCGCGCGCGGCAACTCCCGACTTCCCGGCCGTTGTGCGCACGGCGACGGGTTCTGTGCCGTCCGGCAGTGTCCTGCCGAAGGGCGCTCGCAACTGGAGGGAGCGCTACGCGCGCGCGTTGCGCATCACGGACTTCGTTATCATCGCGGGCGTAGTCTTCGGCACTCAGCTCGGCTGGCTCGGCTTTCATACCCAGGTAGCGATGCCTGTCCAGGCGTGGCCGGGAATCACGTCATACACCGCGCTGTCATGCCTGATCGTGCTCAGTTGGCTGCTGGCGCTCGCTGTCGCTGACACGCGCTCCGATCGTGTCGTCGGAGTGGGAGCGGCAGAGTATCAGCGTGTTTTCAACAGCAGCGTCATGCTCTTCGGTCTTATCGCAATCGCCGCGTTCCTTCTTCAGGTCGAAGCCTCCCGCGGTTACTTGCTCATCACGCTCCCAGCCGGCGTGCTGCTATTGCTGCTTGGACGCTACGTCTGGCGCGTTTGGTTGCGCAACAAGCGGAAAAAGGGCGAGTACAGCGCGAGAGTGTTGCTGGTCGGCTCGGAGAGCTCTGTCAAGCACACGGCGAACGAGCTACGGCGGAGCAGTGGCGCGGGCTACGTGGTGGCTGGCGCGTGCATCCCGGCACGTCGAGCATCGGACATCCTCGACGGTTCCGACATTCCGGTCCTGGGCGGTGTGAGTTCCGTCGAGAGCGCGCTCACGTTGACCGGCGCAGACACTGTCGTCATCACCAGCACAGACGAACTCGGTCCCACGCGCGTCAAGCAGATCTCATGGACACTCGAGGCGGGCAAGCAACACCTTGTGCTCGCGCCGAGCATCACCGACATTGCTGGACCGCGTATCCACACACGCCCGGTCGCCGGTCTTCCGTTGATGCACGTGGAGACGCCTCGCTTCTCGCCGGCGCAGCGATTCGTGAAGCGCATGATGGACCTTTTCGGCTCGTTCTTCATGCTGGTTGTCCTCAGCCCCGCTCTGCTGCTTATAGCGCTGCTTGTGCTCTTCAGCTCCGGCGGACCCGTTATCTACAAGCAGTCGCGCATCGGCCGCCACGGGCGGGAATTCCGCATGTGGAAGTTCCGGTCGATGATCCCGAACGCCGAGGAGAAGCTACAGTCGCTTCTCGATATGCAGGATCACGGCAATACCGTGCAGTTCAAGATGAAGAACGACCCCCGCATCACCCGCGTCGGCCGCGTTCTCCGCAAATACTCTCTCGACGAACTGCCGCAGCTGTTTAATGTGCTTGGCGGGTCCATGAGCCTCGTCGGTCCGCGCCCGCCAATCCAGCGCGAGGTCGAGCAGTATGACGACCACGTGCATCGCCGCTTCCTCGTCAAGCCAGGCATTACTGGCCTCTGGCAGGTCTCCGGCCGCTCGTCCCTCTCGTGGGACGACAGCGTGCGCCTCGACCTGTCGTACGTCGAGAACTGGAGCGTCATGAGCGACATCGTGATTCTCTTCAAGACGTTCAAGGCGGCCCTCGTCCCCGGCGACACCACGGGCTGACTCGCGACACCGACGCATCCGACCTAGGATCGCGGGATGCCTGCAACACGACGACTCGATTGGATCGATGTCGTTCGCGGCAGCGCTGTGCTTCTGGTCATCCTCGTGCACGTGATGCAGCGCACGGAGCTGTTCACGGGGCACGAGTTCACCCGGCTCGGTACCGCGTCGATCATCGTCACGCCGCTACGGTTGCCCGCGATGTTCCTCCTTTCGGGACTGTTCGTGCCGCGCTCGCTTGCGAAGGGGCCCGGCACGCATGTCGCCGGGAAGGTGCGGCGTATCGCGTGGCCGTACCTGCTCTGGTCCGTGCTGTTGATCGCCGTCTTCGACCTCGACCAGCGCCTCACCGGCTTCGGTTTCGGCTGGGAGGTGTTCTGGCGCATCTTCTACACCCCGATCGAGCACCTCTGGTTCCTCGCCTACCTGCTGCTGTACTTCCTTCTCGCGATGCTGATGCGATGGATCCCGGCCCCGTACCTCCTCCTCGCCGTGATTGCTGTCGCCGCACTGCCGGTCGAGGGGGAATGGACGCGATTCTG
>DXDC01000331.1 GCA_019115685.1 Candidatus Agrococcus pullicola | reverse complement strand
GGCCGGCGTCTTCCGAGAGATGCGCCATGATGCGCATTTCGATCTGCGAGTAGTCGGCGGTGAGCAGCGTCTCGAATCGATCGTCGTGCGTGAAGGCTGCACGAATTTCTTTCGAGACCTCCGTCCGCGCGGGGATGTTCTGCAGATTCGGATCGTTCGACGACATTCGTCCGGTCGCGGAGCCCGTCTGGTCGTACCTGGTATGAATGCGACCGTCATGAACCGCCTTGCGGAGGCTCTCGATCATCTGCGCGATCTTCGTGGCCTCGCGGTACTTCAGCAGCAGCCCGAGGAAGGGATGCGGATTCGACTCCTGCAGATCGGCAAGCGCCGCAGCGTCTGTCGAGTAACCGGTCTTCGTGGCCCGGGTCTTCGGCATTTGCAGCTCCTCGAAGAGCACCGTCTGCAGCTGCTTCGGGCTGCCGAGATTCACCTCGTGGCCGATTTCAGCGAACGCCGCCTGCTGGTGCTCAGCCGCTTCCTGGCGGAGCCTGTCGTGCACGACATCCAGCTTTCGGGCATCGACGGCAATCCCGGTGCGTTCCATCCGCTCCAGAATTCTCACCAGCGGGATCTCGATATCCTGCAGCACGTTCTTCGTACCATCGTCGAGCACCTCGCGTTGCTCAGCGGCGATCCGAGCGACCATCCACGCCTGGGTGGTCACGGATTCCGGCTCGGTGTCGGGGAGCAGCTGGTTCGGATCGGTTTCCGGCAGCGTCTCTCCCAGCACGAATTCGACGAGTGCGCCCAGTTCGTACGTTTTTTCGGGAGCGGAGGGGCGCTGCAGCCACGCTGTCGTCCGAGTGTCCCAGACGACTCCGCCCAGGGTCATGCCCTCGCGCTGCAGTACTCGCTCGACGGCTTTCGCGTCGTGCGTGATCTTCGGATTGTCACTCGCAAGCCACTCCCGCAACGCGACGTAGTCTCCCGTTCCGGAGACGAACGGTACGAAAACGGCGTCCTCACCGTGTACGAGTCCCAATGCGTTCAAGACTCCCGCGGGAGCCGCAACGGCTACTGCGACATCGTCTGGGTGACGCTCGAGCCACAACGCAAGCTCTTCATCGACGAGCTTGGCGGGTTCGGGCGCCGAGACCCGCGGGGCAGCCGGAGCATCCAGCCCCTCCCCCTGAGCCAGTTCCAGCACTCGGTCGAGCAGCGTTCGGAAATTCAGTTTCTGCGAAAAGACTTCACGAACCGCAGCGGGGTCTATAGGGCGTCGCTCGAGTTCGCTCGGCTCGACACCCAGGTCGACGTCGTTGACGAGGCGGTTCAGCTTTCGATTCCGAATCGCCCTGTCCTTCTGGTCACGGAGATTGCCTCCGACAACGCCCTTGATCTCGTCCGCGTTGTCGAGCAGGTTGTCCAGCGAACCGTACTTGGTGATCCACTTCACAGCGGTCTTCTCGCCGACCTTGTCGACGCCGATGAGATTGTCGCTGGTCTCGCCGACGAGCGCAGCGATATCCGGGTACTGCTCGGGCCGGATCCCGTACTTCTCCTCAACCGCATCGGGCGTATAGCGCTTCAGCTCGCTGACACCGCGAACCGCCGGGTACAGCAGCGTCACGTCGTCGTTGACCAACTGAATCGTGTCGCGGTCACCGGAGACGACAAGGACCTTCATGCCGACCTCGTGACCGCGCTTGGCCAGCGTCGCCAGGATGTCGTCCGCTTCGTAGTCCTCCTTCGTGAGGGTCGGAACGCCCATCGCCTTGAGCGCTTCCTGCAGCAGCGGGATCTGCCCTTTGAACTCCGGAGGAGTCTCGGCACGAGTGCCCTTGTACTCGGCGTACTCCCGAGTCCGAAATGAGAATCGGGAAATATCAAACGCCACAGCGAGGTGCGTCGGCGACTCGTCCCTGACGATTTTCAACAGCATGGAGATGAAGCCGTGAATCGCGTTGGTGTGCTGCCCCTCCTTGTTGACGAAATTGTCAAGGGGAAGGGCGTAGAAGGCTCGGAAGGCAAGCGAGTGCCCGTCGATGACCATCAGTGTCTGCTGCTCGGCGTTCGACATAGATTCCAGCCTAGTGTCCCGGTGGAGCATCCCGACGAAGCCCGTGCGCGAACGCAGTGTTTCGTCGTGCGAGACTGGCTCCATGACAGAGATGGACGAGCAGACACGTCAGTTCTTGGAATCCCAGGGCGCGGGAGAACTCGGGGATCGCATGGGTATTGAGTTCACGAAACTGTCGCCGGAGCACTCGATCGCACGCATGCCCGCAGAAGGCAATCGCCAGCCTGTTGGGCTCGTTCACGGGGGTGCCTACTGCGTCATCGGCGAGAGCCTCGGCTCGGTCTCGGCGAATATCCACGCGGTGCCGCTGGGCAAGTACGCCGTCGGAGTGGACATCAATGCAACGCACACGAGATCCATTCGTGAAGGCTGGGTCAATGCGGACTGCCGTGCGGTGCACCTAGGGAGATCGATGTGCGTGCACGAGATCGTCTGCACGGATGATGACGGAAAACGTCTTTCGACCATCCGGATCACGAACTTTCTGAAGGATCGCTGACGCAGCGACCCCTCACCGTCCGGGAGGGCGGCACGAAACAACCGCCCGGATGGTGCGGACCGCTACTTCTTCCCGGTCTCGAGCTGCTCGATCACAGCCTTGGAAACCTCGCCCATCGTCAAGCGACGATCCATGGACGCCTTCTGAATCCAACGGAACGCCTCCGGCTCGCTGAGGCCCATGCGTTGATTCAACAGGCCCTTGGCTCGATCAACGAGCTTGCGGGTCTCGAAGCGATCGCTCATGTCCGCAACCTCGGCCTCGAGCGCGACGATCTGATCGTGGCGCGCCAACGCGATCTCAATGGCAGGCAAAAGATCGTTCTGATTGAACGGCTTGACGACATAGGCGAGAGCCCCGGCCTCCCCAGCCCGCTCCACGAGTTCCTTCTGACTGAACGCGGTGAGCATGACGACGGGGATGCGAGACTCCTGCAGCTTCTCCGCTGCCGTGATGCCGTCCATCTTCGGCATCTTCACATCCATGACGACCAGATCGGGCTCGAGCTCCTGCGCCAAAGCGATGGCCTGCTCACCGTCACCCGCCTCGCCGACAACATCGAACCCGCTGTCTCGTAGGGTTTCGACGATGTCCATGCGGATTAGCGACTCGTCTTCTGCTACGAGAACGCGCCGTGCGCTGGATTCATTTTCGACAGGCGGGGCCTCGGTGAACTCTGGATCGGTCATAACCGATAGTCTAGAAGATGGCACGGTCCGATTAGAACGGATTCAGGCCGGTGTGGCGGAACGGCAGACGCGGCGCACTCAAAATGCGTTTCCTCACGGAGTGTGGGTTCGAATCCCACCACCGGCACAAATGATTGAGCCGAGAGAACAGAATGCTTGCATTCTGTTCCGAGGCGATTGAGTTTGTTGACGAGCGCTTTAGCGCGAGGAACACTCACCCCCGCGATGCGGGGGTCTTGGTGCCGGCGGTGGTTCAGCTATCGATTATTGTGCGACAGGTGTTTTCCCCGCAGAAGTAACTGGCCGCGAGACGCGGCCAGCGCTGGCGTCGCTGCGAAGGTCCGAAAGGACCTTCGCTCTAGAGCTCCAGCGCGTCAGCGCGCCCGTCCACCGGCATGGGGTGAAGCAAGTGCGACGCGGGGGTCGTTGCATTTTCCGCAGGCCAACTTCTCGGTCGCCTGGCGATGAGGACGCGTTCTCACGGCGTGTCGTCGCCCAGCGACCGAGACGTTTGCAGGGGGCGAGGAGAGAGGGGTCAGGCGCCGCGCATGCCCGGGAGGTCGATGGATCCGGTATGCAGGATCTCGATACGGCGCTTGCCGTGATACGCCGGCGCAGCTTCATCGTGCACGTCACCGACCGTGTGCACGCGGACATCGTTGGTTGATCCCGGGATGCCGGGAGGCATGCCCGACACGACCACGACCTTCTCGCCCCTCGGCACCAGACGCTCCCCGATCAGGACATTGTCAACCTGCGCCATCATGTCATCGGTGTGCTCGACGCGGTCGACCAGCCGCGTGTTGATGCCCCAGATCAGTTGCATACGGCACTCGATCTCCGGCGATGGCGTGAACCCGTACATGGGCAGCGAAGGGCGCAGCCGCGAAATACGGCGTGCGGAATCTCCAGACTCCGTGAACACGATCAAAGCCTTGGCGTCGACGAAGTCCGCGATCTCGAGAGCCGCGAGCGTAACGGCACCCCCCTGGGTCCTTGGTTTCGTCCCCAGCGGCGGAATGCGCTTGAGCCCCTTTCTCTCCGCGGCTTCTATGATGCGGGACATCGTCTGCACGGTCTCGATCGCGTGCTTTCCGACACTGGTCTCCCCCGAGAGCATGACGGCATCGGCGCCGTCCAGGATGGCGTTCGCGCAGTCGCTGGCCTCGGCGCGAGTCGGGATCGGGTTCTCGATCATCGACTCGAG
>DXDC01000330.1 GCA_019115685.1 Candidatus Agrococcus pullicola | reverse complement strand
TGTTCGATACTCGTCGACTCGAACCGATACTCTGCAGTGCCGGTCGCGAGCAGATCCTGATCGGCCAGCGTCCTGTAGACATCCGCAGCGGTCTCCTGTGCGCTCGAAACCAGTCGCACCGCGGGGCCCATGACGTAGCCGATTGCGCCGGCGAGGAGCGGATAGTGCGTGCAGCCGAGCACGAGCGTGTCGACGTTCGCGTCGATGAGGGGCCGCAGGTAGCTCCGCGCGGCATCCAGTACGCGGTCCCCTGTCGTCTCACCGGCCTCGACGAACTCGACAAACCGGGGAGCCGCGACGGCTGTCACGTCCGGCACTCCTGCGTGGGCGAATGCACGTTGATACGCTCCGGAGCCGATCGTACCTGCTGTTGCGACAACCCCGATGCGGTTTCTCGTGGACCCGATTGTCGCTGCTCGCACCGCCGGAGTGATCACCTCGATGACGGGGATGCCCAGCGTGTCTTGGTAGCGACGCTTCGCGATGTCGAACGTGGCCGCGGACGCGGTGTTGCAGGCGATGACGAGCATTTTGACGCCCTGCGCGACGAGAGCGTCCATGACTTCGATACTGAGGGAGCGCACCTCATCCTGGTCGCGCGGCCCGTACGGCGTGTGAAGCGTGTCGCCGATGTAAGTGACGGATTCGTGCGGGAGAAGGTCGATGACCGCTCTTGCGACCGTGAGGCCGCCGAGTCCGCTGTCGAAGATTCCGATTGGTCGCTGCACGGCCCTAGCCTACTCGCGCAGCGTTGCTCCCGGAGGGTCGGACCATGCGATGCATGGTCATCCCTCCCCACGACTCCCCTGCCGTCACGCGCTCATCCACGTCGACGAACCCGTGCTTGACGTAGAAGCGGTGGGCGCGGTCATTGCCATCGAGAATCCAGAGATACAGCGCTTCGTCCGTCGTGACTTCGCTCAGCAGCAATGAGGCCAATCCGCTGCCTTTCGCGGCCGGTGCGAGGTACAGGCGCACGAGTTCCCTGTCGTATCCGATGCCCTCGATACCGAGTTCGATCTCCCACTCCGGAGGTCCGTCCCCGACTTCCGCCACGCCGAAGATCTCATCGCCGGACACCGCGATTCTCCGAATCGAAGTGCCGGGTTCGTCAAATTGCTTCCTGCGCTCGTCGGCGACCTCGCGGGCTCGCGCAACAGCCTGAGCGACGAACTCGTCCGGCAGTTCGTCGTACGTTGCTCCCTGCTCTCTCGCTACAAATTCATCCCAGGCGAGCGCGTCGCCACCGATCGGTTGCCGAATCTCTATCTCGGTTCCATCTACGAGGGTGTGCACTCGCTCTATTCTACGTCCGGCTCCGCAAGGCAGAAGGCGTTAGCCTGGTTCGGTGACCTCCAGTGCACTCATGACCGATCAGTACGAGCTGACGATGATCGATGCCGCGATTCGCGCGGGAACAGCGTTCAGGCCGAGCATCTTCGAGACGTTCGCGCGCAGGCTTCCCGGGGGAAGACGGTACGGCGTCGTCGCGGGAACGGGACGGGTCATCGATCTGATCGAGCAGTTCCGCTTCGGTGACGAGCAACTTCGGTTTCTGCAGGAGCGAGACATCGTCTCGGAGGAAACACTCGCCTTTCTCGCTGATTACCGTTTCCGGGGCAGTATTCGCGGTTATGCCGAAGGCGAGGTGTACTTTCCGGGCTCACCGTTACTCACGATCGAAGGGTCATTCGCCGACTGCGTCATGCTCGAGACGGTCATCCTCTCGGTCATGAACTATGATTCGGCCGTCGCGACGGCTGCGAGCCGGATGGTGACAGCAGCGGGCGACAGGCCCATCGCCGAGATGGGCTCGCGTCGGACGAGTGAAGAGTCCGCCGTCGCAGCGGCGCGAGCCGCGTACATCGCGGGCTTCACGAACACGTCGAACATGGAGGCCGGCGCCCGTTGGGGAATCCCCACGATGGGCACTGCGGCACACTCGTTCACGCTCCTGCACGAAACGGAAGAGGACGCATTCCGTGCCCAGGTCGATGCTCTCGGCCCCGAAACGACGCTGCTGGTCGACACCTATGACATCGCAACCGGAGTGGAAACCGCCATCCGAGTCGCCGGAACGGGGCTGGGAGGCGTTCGGCTCGACTCGGGCGACCTCCCGATCGTGGCCGCCCGCACACGCGAACAGCTCGATACTCTCGGCGCTGTCAATACCCGCATCACCGTCACGAGCGATCTCGACGAATTCGCTATCGCCGCTCTTGCGGCATCCCCGGTGGATGCGTACGGTGTCGGAACCAGCGTCGTGACGGGGTCCGGATCTCCGGCAGCGGGGATGGTGTACAAGCTCGTCACACGCAAAGGCGACCATGGATGGCGAAGCGTCGCGAAGTCAAGCGAGAACAAAACCAGCCTCGGCGGCGAAAAACTCGCGGTGCGCACGCTCGAGAATGGCGTTGCCGTCGAAGAGAGCGTTTTCGCCGGAGATCCCGAGATCGAAGATGTGGTCGACTCTTCGGACGGTCGGGCGCTACAGGTGAGCCTGGTCCGTGAGGGAGCCATCGCTGAGGAGTACCGCGGCGCGGCGGGCGTTGCGAGAGCGCGTCAGCATTGCGCGTCGGCTATCGCAGAGCTGCCGCTGCAAGCGCACCGACTAGCACCGGGAGACCCGGTCATCCCTACCGTCTTCCGGTAGGTCAGGGGCGCTACTCGTCGCGAAGCTTGTCGTAGATCGCTTTGCACTCGGGGCAGATCGGAAACTTCTCGGGATCGCGCCCGGGCGTCCACTTCTTGCCGCACAGCGCGCGAACGGCCTTGCCCGACAGTGCTGACTGAAGAATCTTGTTCTTCTTGACGTAGTGCGAATAGCGGTCGTGATCGCCATCCTCGACCTGCTCTTCGTTCAGCAGCTTCTCGAGTTCGCGATCGAGGACGTCTGTACCGCCAGCGGGTTGGTCGAGATCTTGTGCCATGCCTCTATCTTCCCACGATCACTGGAGCGATCAAGCATTCGATCGAGTCGCGACTCCGGCTACAGTCCGCCGAGCTCGACCGTCAACGTATCCCTTTCTTCCCCGCGTGTCACCTCAAGTTCGATCTCACTGCCCGCCGCCGCGGCACGAACGAATGCCGTGAGATCGGTTGCGTTACTCACAGCCCGACCGTTCACTGCCGTAATGACATCACCGCGCTCGAGCCCGGCCGCCTCACCCGGGCCGTCGCTCGTGGTCTCCTCGATGAGCGCT
>DXDC01000329.1 GCA_019115685.1 Candidatus Agrococcus pullicola | reverse complement strand
ACGATGCCGAAGTTGACATTCGCTCCCGCGGCCGAGACGAGACCCGCGCGTTGTTCGAACGTGCTTTGAACGTCTTCCGGGTCCGTATTCTGCAGTTGGCTCCCGCCGGGTAGGTCGTCCCAGGGCAGGCGTGAGACACCACCGCCTTCCTGATCGATCGCGATCAGCGGCGGCAGACCCTCATCGACGATCAGTGCTTCAGCAAGCATCTGGAGATGCTCCTCGTCGCCCTCGACGTTCGACCCCATCAGGATGAAGCCGCCAAGACCAGAACGCATGTAGTCGCCGACCTCTTCGGGATCCGTACTGGGAATATGCCCCATGACCACGCTCGCGGCCTGCTCTTCTATCGTCATCGCATCGACGGCGATCTCTGCCGGGCTGAGCGTGGGTGTCGGCGTCATAGTCGGTGAGTCGGTAGGGGATGGTGTGGGCTCCGGAGACTCTGGTGAGCATCCGGCCATCAGCGCGACGAGCATTACGAGAGCGAGCCCTCGAAACTTGCGGCGCATGACCCCGAGTGTAGTCAGGAGGCGATGACGACGCGCCATGCGAGTGCTGCCGAAGCGGCGGGCCGGATGCCGTCAACCGGCATCGCCCCGCCGCTCGCCGAACGGGGGCTAACTCGTGAGCGAACGCAGCCTCCGCAGCGCAACCGAAAGCGTCGCAAGCCCCGTCTCCGGGTCGGTGTTGAGGGCGTCGAGCGCCTCGCCGAGCGCACGCTGCCCAGCGGTACCTACCCGTTCGATCCAGGCGTCAACTCGTTCTTCGGGCACACCGGGGTCGGTCTGCTCCAGCACGGTGGTCGTCAGCTCGATCATGACCTCGTACAGGTCGTCACGCATAGCGGCCCGAGCCTTCGACGCCCATCGGTTGTCCTGCGGCAGGGCAGTGACACGAACCAGCATGTCGTCGAAATGGACGCGATCCGAGAGTGTGTAGAACAACTCGGCCGCTTCGTCCAGGTCCCATCCGTGCAGTCTCGAGCGCTCGATGATATCCAGCAGAGGTAGCGTCTCGATAATGCCCGCACCCCGCAGCGCGAGCTCGGTCGGTACGTTCGCAGCTTCGAACCGGCGAACCCGCTCGTCGAAGCGCTCCTTCTCGCTACCGCGTTGCAGATCACCCATACGGCCGGCGAAACGCTGCACCGCGTCGCTGAATCGATCGATCTCCTCACCGATATCCACGCCGTCCGCGCGGTGATGCACGAACCACCTCGTCGCCCGATCCAGCAGTCTTCTGAAGGTCAGATACAGGTCGGTCTGCACTTCGGTGGCGACGAGATTGTCGGTCGCTTCGACCGCCACCACGAAACTGCGCAGGTCGAAGATCTCGCGTACGGCGACGTACGCCCTAGCAATCTGTTCGCTGGACGCGCCGGTTTCGTCGGCGGTGCGGTGCGCGAAGGTGATGCCGCCGCGGTTCACCATCGAGTTCACAACAGAGTTGATGATGATTTCGCCACGGAGCGGATGTTCAGCCAGATCGCCCGCATACTGTTCGCTGATCGGGGTGGGGAAGTACTCCGACAGGGTGTTCGAGAACCAGGGGTCATCCGCGAGTGAGCTGGCGGCGAGATCGGTCTTCAACGCGAGTTTGGCATACGCAACCAAAACGGCGAACTCGGGCCGCGTGAGGCCACGCTGTTCCTTGATGCGCTTCTTGATCTCGGCCTTGCTGGGCAGAAACTCGAGCTCTCGATCGAGCTCGTCGCGCTCCTCGAGCCACTCGATCAGACGCGAATGCGACGGCAACATCTCGGTTGCGTTCGTGCGCGAGTTGCCCAGCAGCACATTCTGCTCGTAATTGTCGCGCAGTACCTGAACGGCAACTTCGTCGGTCATCGAACGCAGCAGCTCGTTGCGCGTTTCGCGGTCGAGCTTGCCCTCACGTTCGATGGCACCCAGCAGAATCTTGATGTTCACTTCCCGGTCGGAGGTGCCGACACCGGCAGAGTTGTCGATAGCGTCCGTATTGATGCGCACGCCTGCCAGAGCGGCCTCGATGCGGCCGCGCTGACTCACGCCGAGGTTGCCTCCCTCGCCGACCACCTTCAGCCGCAACTCGTTACCGTTCACACGGATCGCGTCATTGCCACGATCGCCGATCTCGGCGTGGGTTTCCTCCGTCGCCTTGATGTAGGTGCCGATGGCGCCGTTCCAAAGCAGATCGACGGGAGCGAGCAGCATCGCGCGTTTGAGTTCGAGCGGTGTCAGTTTCTTGACATCGGCATCCAGCCCGAGCGCCTCCCGCATCTCGGGAGTCACATCGATCGATTTCATCGAGAGCGGGAAGACTCCTCCTCCCGGCGACATGACGTCGCGGTCGAAGTCATCCCACGATGAACCGGGGAGCTCGAACAGACGCTTGCGTTCCTTGAACGTGGCTGCGGCATCCGGATTCGGGTCCACGAAGATGTGCCGGTGGTCGAAGGCCGCTACGAGCCTGATGTGCTCCGACCGCAGCATGCCGTTGCCGAACACGTCACCCGACATGTCTCCGACACCCACTGCAGTGAAGTCCTGGGTTTGCGTATCGTGCCCCATCTCGCGGAAATGGCGCTTCACCGACTCCCATGCTCCGCGAGCGGTGATGCCCATGCTCTTGTGGTCGTAGCCGGCCGAGCCGCCGGATGCGAACGCGTCGCCGAGCCAGAAGCCGTAGTCCTCCGAGATGCCGTTGGAGATGTCGGAGAACGACGCTGTGCCCTTGTCGGCCGCGACCACGAGGTACGAGTCGTCGCCG
Source organism: Candidatus Agrococcus pullicola (assembly GCA_019115685.1). Taxonomy (GTDB): domain Bacteria; phylum Actinomycetota; class Actinomycetes; order Actinomycetales; family Microbacteriaceae; genus Agrococcus; species Agrococcus pullicola. The sequence continues at coordinate 1,605 of DXDC01000329.1, read as the reverse complement.
TCGTGTCGAACGACGTCGCTCGGTGGCACGATGTCGTTGCCATCACGGTTGTCGGTCACGTCGAGAAGACCGCGGATAAAGGTACGGTAGGCGGACTTGCCGCCCTCGAGCCAGGCTTCTCGATCGGAAGGCGACGGCAGTCGCTTCGCCACGAAACCACCCTTGGAGCCGGTCGGTACGATGACGGCATTCTTCACCATCTGCGCCTTCACAAGGCCCAGCACTTCGGTGCGGAAGTCCTCTCGACGGTCACTCCAACGCAGACCGCCGCGGGCGACCTTGCCGAACCGCAGGTGAACGCCCTCGACTTCCGGCGAGTACACCCAGATCTCCGCCATCGGGTGCGGCTTCGGCAGCCCCGGAACGGCGGCGCAGTTGATCTTCATCGAAACCCAGTGCTTCGGCGAACCGTCAGCGGACGGTTGGTAGAAGTTGGTGCGCCAAGTAGCGGCGATGACGTCGTTGATGGAGCGCAGGATGCGGTCGTGGTCGAGGCTCGTGACCTCGTCGAGTGACGCCAGAAGTTCCTGCTGCGCCGCCGCTACCTGCTGGTCGCGGTCGCCCTCGATCGACGGATCGAACCGCAATTCGAACAGCCGCACGAGGTCGGCGGAGAGTTTCGGGTTCGCTGTGAGCGCCTGCTCGATGTACTCGACGGAGAATGCGGAGCCGATCTGCCGCAGGTACATCGTGAGCGTGCGAAGGATGACGATGCGCCGCCAGTCGAGCCCCGCGAGCAGCACGAGCGTGTTGAGGCGATCGCTTTCGGCGTCGGCCGTCCATGCGGCAGAGAACGCCTCTTCGAAGATGCGGCCCCACTTCGCGTCGCTCCAGCGTTCCGAATCGGGTGCCGTCAGCCCGTAGTCCGAGAGATACCGAATGCCGCCGTCTGCCAGCGTGATCGTGTACGGGTGCTCGTCGACGACGTCGACACCGAGGTCGGTGAGGATGGGTAGGACTCTCGTGAGCGGATACTGGAAGTGCGAAGCGAGCGTAAACGCCCGTTTGCCGGGGTCATTCTCGCGCGGTTCGTAGAGACGCACCGCGAACTCGTTGTCGACGAGACTTTCGAGCAGCTGGATGTCGCCGAGCACTTCCTCCGGCTTGACCGCTTCCTTGTACGCGGCCGGAAACGCCGTGCTGTACTGACTCAGCAGCCGCGCGGCGACCTCCTCGCCCTCTGAGTGGTGCAGCGCATCCACCAGGCCTTCGTCCCAGCCGCGGATCGCGTCGTCGAGTTGCGCCTGCAGCGCCGACTCGTCGACATCGGGAACGGATGCTCCCCGCGGCACGCGGACGACGAAGTGCAACTGCGCGAGCGGCGAGTCGCCGACCCGTGTCGCATGATCGACGTACTCGGCACCGAAGACCGAACGGAGCAGCGCTTCGATGCGGAGCCTCACGGTCGTGTTGTAGCGGTCGCGGGGGAGGAAGACGAGTGCCGAGACGAAGCGGCCGAATTCGTCGCGTCGCAGGAAGGTGCGTGCGCGGCGCCGCTCGCGCAGACGACTCACTTCCGTGGCTACTTGGAGGAGGTGTTCGGGGGTGTCCTGGAACAGCTCGTCGCGCGGGTACTGCTCGAGAATCTGCAGCAGATCCTTCCCC
>DXDC01000328.1 GCA_019115685.1 Candidatus Agrococcus pullicola | reverse complement strand
GCCGAAAACGATCGTTTTCGGCTGGGCCGTCGCGTGCACTCCGCGCATGAGTTCGGCGTTGGTCGCGGGGCCCACCTAGACTCCTGCGTGTGAACCGGGTGACGATGCGGCTGCTTGGCAAGTTGAGCCAGTTCAGTGAGGCCCACCCTTGGTCGCACAACGCGGCTTATTCCCCATGGATTCTTTGGCAAGCGCGCGTGGTGCGTCGACGGGGTGGCACTCGGGCTCTCGACGTGGGTTGCGGAACTGGGATCCTGCTTAAGCGACTGGCGAGGATCATGCCGGAGGTCGTGGGGATAGAACCGGACGACCGGACCGCTGCACGAGCGCGTGTCACGGTCGCCAAGGTGGATAACGCCACGGTGGTCGAAGCACCTTTCGATCCCGCTGCGTTCGATCAGGAGAGTTTCGATCTCGTGTCGTTCGCAGCGGTACTCCATCATTTGCCGCTCGGTCAATCGTTGGAGGCGGCGCAAAGCTTACTCCGGCCGGGCGGACGCCTGGTTCTCGTTGGTCTCGCCCGCGAGGTTTCGGCTGACCTTCCGTGGTCCGTGGCGTCGATGCTTCTCAATCCCGTAGTCGGATTGATCCGTCACCCGCATCGCGCGGCCGAGGTTCCGGCGAGCATGACGGCTCCCACCTTGGAGGCAACGGAAACGTTCGATCAGGTAGCACAGGTCGCCCGCGAGGCTCTGCCTGGGGTGAAGATGCGTCGTGGCCTGTTCTGGCGTTACACGGCCGTGTGGGTCAAAGGTATCGGGTGAGGATTGAGGTGACTCCTCCCGCAGCCCCTAGTACCCCCACCGCAAACGATCGTTTACGGCGTGATCCAGAGTTTCCGCCCCGAGCGCCTGCCACAAACGCTCGGCGTAACCATCGAACGGCAGGGACTTCCGGCAGACCATGCGGAGGCACATCAGTCCGCTCGCGGATAGTGACGGAACCTCGCTAGCTAGTCGTGTTGAGGGGCTTGGTGCCAATGCTCATCAGATGCGGCGACAGATCCGCGATGGGAGGTGCTGATTGAGCGGCGTCGGCAATTACGTTCCCTGCGGACACAAGAGCTTTCGTAGGTGCAAGCATTTCCAATCCGAGTCCGGCAGGCCCCTCGATCCCAACGGTGACGACGTTCTCGAAGCCAGCGTCAGTGGCTTCGCCAGCAAGTTCTACTGCTGTGTGGTGATGCCCTCCAGGGAATCCCGTAGTCGGCGCTTGTTTACTGTCTGAGCCGTTTTCAAGGAGATCGATCAGTGCCTCAGCGGGGATGTCGCGGAAGGACCGGGCGAACACCATCTTGAGGGCGGCAGCCGCGCGGGAAATTCCCGCTCCAAAAACAATCCCGCCAGGAGTGAGAACACGAAGAGCCTCCTGCCAAGCGCGAACCCGATCACCCCGTTCTTGAAGGTGATATAGGGGCCCGAGCAAGAGCACGGCGTCGAAAGACTCGTCGTCGAACTGCAGGTCGCGCGCATCGCCAACGAGAGCTTGAATTTGCGAAGATACTCGGTTGGCGATCGCGACTTGCTCGGGAACTGGGTCGACCATGCACACGGTGTGCCCTGTGCCTGCGAGCCACTGCGCATGTACGCCGGTTCCGCCGCCGACGTCGAGAACGCGGCTGTGCCGGTCGAGTCGAGCGGAGACCAACTGCTGCACGCGAACGAACTCCAACTGGCCGTTCGCGGAGCGCGTGACGAGGCGATCGGCCTCAGAGAATTGCTTGGCGTAGTAATCCTGAATCCACCGGTCTCGCTCGACTTGGTCCATCAGAGCATGTTAGCCATCGACCGCTTCTTCGGAACTGCCCCGCTAATGCACTTGCCGAAAACGATCGTTTCTGGCGACCAGGCCGACGAGGACCATCAAGCGCGCGACACGCCGAAGCGTGACCCGCCGAAACCCTCCGCCGAAACCTAACCGCACCGAAACGCGTGTGGTACGTATTCGGCGGAGTGTCGGACGGGCGTTCTCGACAGCGAATACGCCGGTCACGATTACGCCGGGTCACCAGTAGAGGTTGGCATGCTATGACTTGATGCGCTCTCCCGCCCTGATTTGCGCGTGCCCTCCGATAACGGCCGCTTCCGGCGTCATCACCGTTGAGCGCCCATATATGAACATCGGTAACGTGCGCCGGGACGATGAATCGCCAGAGGCTTAAGGGCGTTGCTATGAGGTGGCTTCACCAGAGCGAGCCGCCCACTCTGCGATCGCGTCGTCAAGTATGGAGATCGTAAAATTCGACTCGCTCAGCGGCCGCCGCCAGACGAACTGCAGCATCTCGTCACTGGCCGTTGCGTGCTCGTTGACAACCTTCGCGAAGTAGACCGCACCTAGTTCGCTGCGGTTCGGGTCCGTTAGAGTGAAACGTGCGTAGCCGAGGAGATCGAGAGTGTCGATGCGGATGCCAGTTTCTTCTTCGAGCTCTCGTCGTGCCGCTTCGACGAACGACTCCCCGCGCTCAACAATGCCACCGGGAAGCTCATATTCGCGTCGCCAGGTGTTCAGGCCGAACAACACGTCTCCTGTCGCGCCGTCAACGAGCACGACGAGCGCAAGCGGGCAGCGAGTGTGCGCGGCGGCAGCATTGAGCTCTTCGGGGCTCGCCGTTTCAAGCGAGACGAGGTGATTGCCGCGGCGGTCGGTCGCGATCATTGAGCTCATCTCGCAAGGCTACTTAACCCACCGGACGATGCGGTCGACACAGCAACGCGACGATCTGGCTGACGATCATTAGGGACACGAAACAGTTGCTCCGCGATTTCGCGACCGGTGCACGGGCGATCTCTCACAACGCGTTCATCACCCATTCATCGCGCGCGAAGGTCGCATTCCTGCATTAGTTGTTCATGGAGCATGGCGTGCTCGACAAGGTAACCCTCGACGTCGAACGATTCGAGGTTTGGGTCACCGACAAAGTCACTCCCCTCTCCCCCGCCGACGCGCTGTTGATCCAGCAACTCGCGAAATGCGTGCACCTCGCACGCATGCGCGCGCTCGACGAAGCCGGGGCGAGTCAACGCCTGGCAGATCACAGCCTCACCGACGCCTACGGGATTGCCGATGTCCATATCCAGTGATGGCGCGAGACGTACTCCGGAGTGATCCCTGACCGCTTCATGGGCGCCGATACGCTGGAGGCAAGGCGACGCATGTGGGAAACAATTCTCAGCCGAGATGCGCTCCCCGGCGCCATCGCCGTCGCTGAGCCCGCGGTCAGGTGGTCGGATTCGCTTTCGCGGCCCCATCCGACCCCGATGCCACGAAGGGTCTCACACCAGCACGCGACCTGAATCTGTGATCGATCTACCTCCTCGCGCACGAGCACGACAGAGGCATCGGAGCAGCCTCCTGGACGCCGCCCT
>DXDC01000327.1 GCA_019115685.1 Candidatus Agrococcus pullicola | reverse complement strand
ATGCCCATCATCTTCGCGCGGGGGTTCTGCGCGAGGTGCACGACGTGGATGTCTCCCGACGCGATCCCGTCCTCGATGTCCTTCTGCATCCAGCCGACCGTCGCGATCTCCGGCTGCGTGAAGATGTTGCTCGTGACGGCACGCAGGCTGATCGGGTTCACAGCGTCACCCATCGAGTGGTACATCGCGGTGCGGCCCTGCATGGATGCGACGGATGCCAACGGCAGTACGTTCGAGCAGTCTCCGACCGCGTAGATGTTGGGGCGGTTTGTGCGCGCCACGCGGTTGACCTCGATGTGCCCGCTCTCGGTCACCTTGACGCCGGCGGTTTCGAGGCCGATGCCCTCTGTGTTCGGAACCGAGCCGACCGCCATGAGGCAGTGGGATCCCTCGACAGTGCTGCCATCGGTGAGTGTCACGACGACACCGTCCTCTGTGCGCCGCACGCTCTCTGCACGCGACTTCGACATCACGTTCATGCCCTGACGCTTGAAGACTTGCTCGATCACGGTCGCCGCGTCGGCGTCCTCGCCCGGCAGCACGCGGTCACGGGACGAAACCAGCGTCACCTTCGCACCGATGTGCGAGTAGGCGCTGGCGAACTCCGCACCCGTAACGCCAGAGCCGACCACGATCAGGTGCTCGGGCGTCTGCTCGAGCCCGTACAGCTGCTTCCAGGTCAGGATGCGCTCTCCGTCTGGCATGGCAGACGGCAGCATGCGTGGGCTCGCGCCAACGGAGACGATGATCGTGTCCGGCTCGAACTCGTCGAAATCGGTGCCGCCGGGCGCCGTCGAGACCACAACGCGCCGGTCTCCCTCGAGGCGTCCGTGGCCCTGCACGATCGTGACACCGGCCGCCTCGAGTTCGGTCTTCATATCCGCGGACTGCTGTGCCGCGAGCGACAGCAGACGTTGGTTCACGGCTCGCAGGTTCACCGCGACCTCCGGCTTATGCGCACGCCCGGCGTCCCCGCGAACGAAGAACTGCACACCGAGTGCGTTCGCATCCCGAATCGCCGCCGCGCTCTCCGCCGTCGCGATGAGCGACTTCGAAGGAACGACATCGGTCAGGACCGCTGAACCCCCGACACCTACTCGTTCGATGAGCGTGACGTCGGCTCCGAGCTGCGCGCCCGCAAGGGCCGCCTCCGCTCCGCCGGGTCCTCCGCCGATGACAACTACCTTTTGGGCGCCTTGAGTTCCGTTCACACGTCCATTTTGCCGTACGTTAGTGGGCATGGCTTCCAGAAAAGAAGAGAACCCGTTCGCGCTGGCGCAGCGGGCCGCAAAAGACATCGCCAACCTCACCGGTGTCACGGAACACGACATCGCTCTGACGCTCGGATCCGGGTGGGCTCAGGCCGCTGATCTCATCGGTGAGACTACGCACGAATTCGATGCGACGGCCGTGACCGGATTCTCGAAGCCGGCGCTGGCCGGGCACGTCGGCACGATCCGTTCGATCCTGATCCCGGATGGGCGCCGCGCGTTGGTCATCGGAGCGCGCACGCACTACTACGAGGGTCGCGGCGTGCGCTCCGTTGTGCATTCCGTTCGCACGGCCGCGGCGACCGGCGCGAAGATCATGATCCTCACCAACGGCGCGGGCGGCATCAAACGCCACTGGCGGCCAGGCCAGCCGGTACTCATTAGCGATCACATCAATCTGACCGCCGATTCGCCGTTGGAAGGCGCGACGTTCGTCGATCTCACAGATCTCTACTCGGCGCGACTGCGGTCGATCGCACGCGAAGTGGACCCCTCGCTCGACGAGGGTGTCTACGTGCAGTTCCGCGGCCCCCATTACGAGACCCCGGCCGAGGTGAAGATGGCCGAAACGATCGGTGGCGACATCGTCGGCATGTCGACCTCTCTCGAAGCGATCGCCGCTCGGGAGGCGGGCATGGAGATTCTGGGGCTGAGCCTGATCACGAATCTCGCAGCGGGTATCCAGGAGACACCGCTGTCGCACGCCGAGGTCGTCGAGGCCGGCAAAGAAGCCGAGTCGGTGATCTCGAAGCTGCTGGCGGATGTCGTCGAAGCCATTGGAACACGCGCATGACTATCCTCGACACCGCGAGAGCGTGGCTCGAGCAGGATCCCGATGCCGTCACTCGCGCCGAACTGCAACGGCACATCGCTGCCGCAGAGAGTGGCGACGCGACCGCGCTCGAAGCCGCATTCGCGGGTCCGCTCGAGTTCGGGACGGCGGGGCTGCGCGGGCAGCTCGGCTACGGCCCCGCCAGAATGAATCGGGTTTCCGTGGGCCAGGCCGCTGCCGGGCTCGCGGCGTTCCTGACCGGCCGCGAAGAGCATCCCAGCGTCGTCATCGGTTTTGATGGGCGCGAGAACTCTGATGTCTTCGCCCGCGATACCGCGGAGATCATGGCCGGCGCGGGCGTGCGCGCGATGCTGCTGCCGACGCTTGCACCGACGCCCGTTACGGCGTTCGCGGTGCGGGAGCTCGACGCTTCCGCAGGGGTCATGGTCACCGCAAGCCACAACCCGCCGCGCGACAACGGCTTCAAGGTGTATCTGGGCGGCGAGGATGCCGGCAGCCAGATCGTCCCCCCCGTGGATGCGGAGATCGCTGCGCAGATCGCAGCAGTAGCCGCCTCGACAACGTTCTCCGAGCTGCCGAAGGGGACCTTCGAGACGCTCGACGAAAGCATCTACGACCGCTACATCGCTGCAACCGCTGGGCTGGGCGAGCAACGCGAGAGCAGCACCGTCGTCTATACGGCGATGCACGGCGTCGGCTGGGCTACGGTCGAGCGCGTGGTCGAGCAGGCGGGGTTCGACCCGCTCGTGCCCGTTGAGGCGCAGCAGCACCCCGACCCGAGGTTCCCGACCGTCGACTTCCCGAACCCCGAGGAGCCCGGCGCGCTCGATCTCGCGATTGCGACGGCGGATCGCGTCGGGGCCCAGCTCATCATCGCGAACGACCCGGACGCGGATCGACTGTCGATCTGCGTGCCTGGCGAGGACGGCTGGCAGCAGCTCACGGGTAATGAGGTCGGGCTCATCCTCGGCTGGGATGCCGCGCATCGAGCACGCGAGGAAGGCACAGGAGGCACGCTCGCCGCGTCCATCGTCTCTTCGCCTGGGCTCGAGGCGATCGCCAAGCACTTCGACCTCGGATACGCCTCCACCCTCACCGGGTTCAAGTGGGTTTCGCGCGTCGAAGGGCTCATCTACGGCTACGAGGAAGCGCTCGGTTACCTCGTCAACCCGGAGACCGTGCGCGATAAAGACGGAATCTCGGCACTCGTGCGCATCCTCTCGATCCACAGCGAACTGCGTGCTGAGGGGCTGACGCTGCTGGACATGCTCGCTGCGATCACGGACGCTGTCGGTGCGTTCGCCTCCGGCCAGGTATCGGTGCGAGTCACGGATCTCGCACGCATCCCGGCGATGATGGAGAGCCTCCGCACGGCGCCGCCACAGGATCTCGGCGGTGTTGCCGTGACCGCGGCCGACGATCTGCGGCAGCCTGAGCACGGCAGCATCGGCAACATCCTGCGACTGACACTCGCGGACGGCTCACGCGTCATGGTGCGACCCAGCGGAACCGAGCCCAAAGTGAAGGCCTACATCGACACGTTCAATGCCGATGGGGATGCGGATGCGGCACGCGCGCAGGTCGGCGTGTACGCGGATGCGCTGCGGCAACTGATCGCGTAGCCACGGTGGGCTTCCCTATGAGGTACGCACACTCGCACGCAGGGCCTTGAGTGCAGCATCCTTGTCGGATGCCGCAATAAGCTCTTTTACGGCACCCGGTCGGTCGAGCGCATTCGCGAGCGCCGCGAGCATCGTGATGTGCTGTTTCGCCGTCCTGGCCGCGATCGCGATGACGACCCGCACGGGATCGTTGTACGGGTGACCGAACGTCACCGGCTCATCCAGCACGACCACTGCCATACCGCTCTGGCGCACGAGCGAACCCGCATTCGAGTGCGGCACCGCGACGTGCGGAGCGACGACGCAGTACGGCCCAGAGTTCTCGATCAGCTGCACCATTTCATCGATGTACGCCGGCCCCACTGCGGCGGCGTTGACGAGGTCGAGCCCCGCAGCCCGGACAGCATCGCGCCAGGACTCGGCGCTGACGCCGGATGCGAACGTGGCGGCTTCTACACGAACTTCCGCGTTCATGACACCTCTGCGAATCCGTCTTCGATGACGTCGGCGAGTTCCTCTCGCTCATCCACGGGCAAGAAGGCTCCTTCCGAAGCGTTCAATTGGAAAGTCTCGTGATCGTCGAGGTTATAGCCGAACGCCTCGGTCAGCATCACCAGTTCATCCGACAGGGTCGTATTGCTCTGCAAGCGATTGTCGGTATTGACGGTCACTGCGAACCCCAGTTGGTAGAGCAGGTCGAACGGGTGATCCTCGACCTCCTCACCCCACGCTTCGATCGTGCCGGTCTGCAGATTCGATGACACCGAGAGTTCGAGCGGGATGCGACGATCCTTCACCCACTCGGCCAGCTGCCCCATGACGACCTGGAAAGCGTCACCGCGCTCGTCGAGCACCTCGATGTCCTCAGCGATCCTGGCACCGTGACCGAGTCGTAGCGCGCGACCGGTGATGAGGGCATCCCTGATCGATGCGAGGCCCGCGCCCTCCCCCGCATGCACCGTGACGGGCATGAACTCCTCGGCGAGGTATTGGAACGCTGCCGCGTGCGAAGACGGCGGGAAGCCTTCTTCCGGCCCCGCGATGTCGAAGCCGGCGACACCGTTCATGCGGTTGCGCACGGCGATTTCGGCAATGTCGGTCGCGGCAGCGTTCTGCCGCATGGCGCAGAGCAACTGCTGCACACGGATGTCGTGCCCGCGGTCGCGCGCCTCCTCGGTTCCAGCACGCAGGCCGGCACGCACCGCTCCGACCGCATCGTCGAGCGACAGGGCGCCTCGGAGGTGCTGTTCCGGGGCCCAGCGAACCTCACCGTAGACGACACCGTCATCGACGAGATCGAGCACGTAGTCGCGGGCCGCTCGTTCGAGCGCCGCGCTCGTCTGCAGCACGGCCGTCGTGAGGTCGAACGTCTCGAGGTACGTCGGCAACGACCCCGAGTTCGCAGCATCCGCGAACCAGTCGGCGAGGTCGTCCGGATCTTCTGCCGGCAGGTCGATACCAGCGGAATCCGCGAG
>DXDC01000326.1 GCA_019115685.1 Candidatus Agrococcus pullicola | reverse complement strand
TGTCGTCATCCGGACTCGTGAGTTCCGGATCGGCGCCATCGGTGCCGGCATGATCATGGCGGACGTGCAACTCGAGGCGTATCGGCAAGCGGGGTTCACTGTCGGAGCTATCGCCTCGCGTACCGTCTCGAAAGCGGCTGCACTCGCTGAAAGATACGGGGTCCCGGTAGTGCACGACACCCCGACCGAGCTGATCGAAGACGAGTCGATCGACATCGTCGATATCGCTTTTCCTCCCGACCAGCAGCCCGCGTTGATCCGTCACGCGCTCGCGCAGCCTCACGTTCGCGGCATTCTCGCGCAGAAGCCGCTCGCGCTCACACTCGAGGAAGCTCGGGCTCTGAGTGATGAAGCCGCTGCTGCGGGCAAAGTGCTCTCGGTCAACCAGAACATGCGTTACGACCAGTCGATTCGTGTGCTCTCTCAGCTGCTCAATCGGGGAGCCCTCGGCACCCCGATTATTGCGACCTTCGAGATGCGGGCCGTTCCGCATTGGCAGACGTTCCTCGAGGACTACGACCGGCTCACCCTTGCGAACATGAGCGTGCACCATCTGGATGCACTGCGTTTTCTCTTCGGTGAGCCCGAGCAGATCTACACGGCCGTGCGCACCGATCCGCGAACCGCATTCGAGCACACCGATGGCGTGGTCGCCTCGACGATCACCTTCCCTGGCGGACTGCTCGCGCTCTCGCTCGAGGACGTGTGGGGGAGCCCTCGTAACGAGAGCTTCGAATCGGATTTCTACATTCGCTGGCGAGTAGAGGGCACCGAGGGAGTTGCCAAGGGCACACTCGGCTGGCCGGACGGGGCGCCATCCACGCTCGAGTACGCATCGAACCTCACAACCGGTGGCACCTGGATTCGTCCGGAATGGACCACCGAATGGTTTCCCCATGCATTCATCGGCGTCATGGAGCAATTGCAGTACGCGCTGGCGACCGGAACTCCGCCGGCACTGTCGGTCGCCGACAACGTCAACACCATGGCACTGATCGAGGCCGGATATCGATCGATCGCAGAGAACCGGCCGGTGGGGCTCGCGGAGTTCGCCGACGTCACCGCACCGTGACTCGCAACTGCATACTCATCTCGTTACTCGTCAACCAACCGAAAATCCACCCCTATAGCAAAGGAGCTACACTCTCATGATCCAAGTAGGAATCTTCTCGGGATACTTTCCCTACGACCTCGAAACCACGGCCTCGAAGATCCGGCAACTCGGTTTCAACACCGTGCAACTCGATCTGCACTTCAAAGACATCGATCTCTCCGCGGGGCAGATCACCGATGCGAAGGCGAAGCGGGTGCGCGACACCTTCCGCGACCACGATCTCCCGATCTGCGCAATCTCGGCTTACACCAATATCGTTCATCCCGATCTCGACGAGCGCCGTCGCCGCCTCGATTACCTCAAGGAGATTCTCCGAAACGCGCGTAAGTTCGGCACGCCCTACGTCATCTCAGAATCCGGCACGTTCAACACCGAGAGCGATTGGGTTCACCACGAGAAGAACAAGACCGAAGAGGGCTACCAGACTGCACTCGAGGTGCTCGGCGAACTCGCGCAGACCGCTTACGATCACGGATCGACGTTCTTGATCGAGACCTACGTCAACAATGTCATCGGATCGCTCGAAGAGAGCGAGCGAGTGTTCAAGGATCTGAATCACCCCGGCATCGAGCTGCTCATGGATCCCACCAACTACTTCGAGACGCACAATATCGATAACCAGCAGGAAGTTCTCGGAGCTGTTTTCGACAGCCTCGGTGATCGCGTCAAGATTGCGCACGCCAAGGACGTCAAGCGTTCGGGAGACGACAAGAGTGAGAAGCACGCCGACATCGGCGACAGCGAGGCTCTCGAGTCTCACACTTTCCGCGGAGTCGGCGAGATCGAATTGCCGGCGGCGGGGCTTGGCGAGCTCGACTACGACTACTTCGTGCAGCGGCTCTCGGAGAAGAGCCCGAATGTGCCCCTCATCATCGAGCACCTTGATGAAGCTGACGTGCCGCGCGCGCTCGCATTCGTGAAAGACGTGCTGAAGCGCAACGGGGTCTGATCACCGATGGCATCGACGAACCCGGCTGCGTCATCCGCAGCCGCACCTACCGGAATTTCGCCTCGAGGGGCGGCATTGATCACCGGAGCGGGTGGTGCGCTCGGACGCGCCACTGCACTGAGGCTCGCCGCAGACGGGTTCGCCGTCGCCGTGCTCGGCCGTGAGGGCGAGGAGCTGCGGGAGACCGCGAACCTCCTCACCCGAGCGGGGCACCAACATCTCGTCGTGGTGTGCGATCTGCGTGAATCGGCGAGCATCCCACGGGCGATCTCCGACGTAGAACGTGAGCTCGGCCCCCTGACGGCGGTCGTGAACAACGCGGCGGTCTATCCACCGACTCCATTCCTTGACATTCCGCTCGCGGAGTACGAGGAAGTCGTACAGGTGAACCAGACCGCCTACTTCCTCGTCGCTCAGGAGTCTGCCAAACGAATGGCACCACGCGGGGGAGGCACGATCGTGAACGTCAGCTCGATCACCTTTCACGGGGGATGGCCGAATCTCGCGAGCTACGTCTCCACGAAGGGAGCCGCAGTCGGACTCACCCGAGCGCTCGCACGTGAACTCGGTGCATCGGGAATCCGCGTCAACGCGGTCTCGCCAGGTGCGTTCCCTACGAAGGCAGAAGAGATCCACGAGGATCCGGAGCAGTACGCCCAGTGGGTGATGGATCGCCAATCCTTGAAGCGGCGAGGAGACAACGACGAGCTGGCCGCCGTCGTCTCCTTCCTCGTCGGCCCCGATGCAAGCTTCCTGACCGGGCAGACGCTCAACGTCGACGGTGGATGGGTGATGTAGTGATCATGAATTTCTTCTACGACAAGCCGATCGAGACCGCCGAGCTGCGGAGACGAACCGGAGATCTCGCGGCCTTCGCGAGCATCCGTGAGACCGTCCTTGACAACGGCAGCGAGCGTGGCGTGCGTTCGCTCGTGCTCCGCAACGCCTCGGGTCTCGAAGTCGAGGTGCTGGTGGATCGGGGCTTCGATCTTGGTGGTGCGCGCTGGCGCGGAATACCGTTCGGCTGGCGGTCCGGCAACGGCTTCCGGCACCCTGGGCTCCACGAAGCCGACGCAGAGGAGGGGCTCTCGTGGCTGAGGGCACTCGATGGCCTGCTCGTCACCGGCGGGCTCGACCACGCGCTCTTCGGCGGTGAATACGACGCGGGGCACTACGCATACCCGCCGAAGCAGACCGTGAAGCACGGACTCCACGGCAGGATTACGGCGATCCCCGCACGACTGCTCTCCGTCGAGGAAGACTGGCAAGATGTCGGCGGGGTGCTCCGAGTCCGCGGCGAGGTCACTCAGGCGACCTCCTTCGGCGAGCACCTGCGGCTCACCCGCACGGTTGAGATCGACATCTTCGGTGACGAGGTGCGGGTGTCCGACACCGTCGACAATCTGGGTTTCGAACGCACGCCGCACATGTTCCTCTACCACTTGAATCTGGGTTGGCCATTCGTCGATGAGGGCAGCGAACTCGTAGCACCGATCAGGCGGCAGCTCTGGGCCTCCGAGTCGACTGCCGAGCAGGGAGTGCCGTTCAGTCCGATAGCAGCGCCGATCCGAGGCTTCGTCGAACAGGTCTGGGAGCACGAACTCCAGGCAGACCATGCAGGTGACCATCGTGTCGTCCTTGTCGCTCCGGATCGGGCGCACGGTGTGGAAGTGCGCTGGGACGCGGAGAACATGCCGAATTTCTTCGAATGGCAGAACCTGCGCGACGGACAGTACGGACTCGGGCTCGAGCCCTCCTCGAACCATGTCGAGGGAGAACAGGCCGCGCGAGACGCCGGCGAGCTCACCTGGCTCGAGCACGGCGAACGCCGCGACTACCGCTTGGCGGTGCGGGTCCTCCACTCGCCGGACAGCATCGCCGGAGCCGTACAAGCCGTGCGCGAGATCGCACTCTGATTCCTATCCCGCAACGAGAACCACAAGGACACACTCTATGAACGCCAACGCCACTCCCGGAATCCTCTCCGGATACCGGGTGATCGACTGCTCCATCGCCATGGCGGGGCCCTTTGCCGCGCAGCGACTGGGTGATCTCGGCGCCGACGTGATCAAAGTAGAGCCCACCTCTGGTGAATGGCAGCGCCACGCACCGGCCGGTGGTGCCACCGGTAAGGAGATCAACGTCTCTTTTCTGTCGCTCAACCGCAACAAGCGTTCCGTGGCTGTGAACCTCAAGGATCCGGATGGGCGTGAGCTGCTCTACGATCTCGTGCGTGATGCCGACGTCTTCCTGCAGAACTATCGACCCGGCGTCGCCGAGCGACTGGGCGTCGACTATGCATCGCTGCGGGAGATCAACCCGGGGCTCGTGTACGTGTCTATCTCCGGATACGGCGAGGACGGCCCGTACCGGGACCGACCGGGGCAGGACCTGCTGCTCCAGGCGATGAGCGGCGCCATGCTCTCGGCAGGAGCGAAGGGCACTCCGCCACAGGCCGCAGGACAGTACCTCGTCGACGCGGTCACCGCCTCGACCGCGTTCGAAGGCGCGCTCGCGGCCCTCCTTCATCGAGAGCGTACGGGGCAGGGGCAGAAAGTCTCGGTGAACATGCTCGACGCCATCACCACGCTCCAGATGCAGGAGCTCTCGGTGTATCTCATGGGGACTAGACCCCAGGAGCGCAGCGCGCAACCGCATGCGCACGTCTACATCCGCTCGCCCTATGGCACCTTCGCGACGTCCGACGGGTATCTTGCCCTTGCCATGCCCGACCTCAAGTTGCTGGGCGAACTTATCGGCGAGCCCTCGTTCTCCGCTCTTGACAATGAACTCGCGGGGTGGAACCAGCGGGACGAGGTGTACGAGAAGACCGCGGCCAAGCTCGCGAAGGAGAGCACTGGGCACTGGATGCGGGTGCTGGGGGAAGCGGGGATCTGGGTCGGCCCGGTCTATGGTTACTCGGACCTGGTATCGGATCCGCAGATCGAGCACAACGGCACGTTTATCGAGTACGACCACCCCGTCGAGGGTCGCATTACCTCACCCGGGTTCCCCTACCAATTCTCGGAGACGCCTCCTCGCGTGGACCGCGGAGCGCCACGGGTCGGAGAGCATACCCGTGAGGTCGCGAGCGAACTCGGCATCGAACAGGAACGCGTGCAGCGGCTTATCGACGCGAGCGTCATCGCGGAAAGTCCGAGTGTCTGACATGACGAACCTCGACCAAGCAGCGTTTCGGGGGCTCACGTGGGATCACCCACGTGGCACCAATGCGCTGCGCGCTGCTGCAAAGGAATGGCAATCCGCTAACGGTGCCCCGCTGATCGCCTGGGACGCACAGCCGCTCGAGGGGTTCGAGTCTGCGCCGATCGATGAGCTCGCTGCTCGCTACGACCTGCTTGTGATGGATCACCCCCATCTTGGTGACGCGATCGCAGCGAATGCGCTGCAGCCGCTGGACGATGTGATGCCAGCGGAACTGCTGCGCGATGTCGCCGAGCACACCGTGGGCCCTTCGGCGGATTCCTACGTCGCCGAAGGGCGAACCTGGGCGCTTCCGCTCGATGCGGCGACGCAGGTGGCGGCTGTGCGCGACGACCTCGTTGCGGACATCCCCGCGACCTGGGCAGCAGTCGTGGAGCTATCTCGCTCGGCCCCGGTCGCTCAGTCGCTCGCCGGCCCGCACGCCTTCTTAACCCTGTGCTCACTCGCGGCCGCGTTCGGCGGGACCCCTGCATCGCTTCCGCCGACACCGAATTCAGCCGCGCTCGAGAGTGACGAAGCTCCGCTGTTCGATCGCGAGACCACTCTGCTGGCGCTCGAAACCATGCGAGAACTGGCCACGAACTTGCCGAGCAAGAGCGAAGCGCTGAATCCCATCGGTCTCCTTGAGCGCATGCGCGCAACCGACGACATTGGATTCATCCCTCTGATATTCGGATATGTGAACTACTCGACTGCCGATCAGAACAGCAGGAGTATCGAGTTCAGAGATGCACCTTCTGCACGAACCGGGGGCGAACCGGGCAGCGTCATCGGTGGCACCGGTGTCGCGGTGAGCACCAGGACGAATGTCACGCCTGAGCTGGTATCCCATCTAGGGCAGCTGCTCTCGGCCGGAACACAGGAATCCTTCATCCCTGCGCATGACGGACAGCCGTCGCGCGACTCCGCGTGGGAATCGGACTCGGTCAACGAGTCGACCCGCGAGTTCTATCGGTCAACGAGGCGCACCATCGAGTCGTCGTGGGTTCGGCCACGGTTTCCCGGCTACACGGCGTTTCAGAGCAAGGCATCGGACCTCGTTCGCACGGCTGTGCTGGCAAGAGAGTGGAAGCCGGCTCGGGTCATCGACCGCATAGAAATCGCGTATCGGCAGGCGCTGCGCGACGCGGCATCGTTAGTGAAGGAGGGAGTGCGACAGTGATCAGCAGCGTACAAGAACAGGTACTCGTTGAGCAGGACGGGCACGTGGCGATCATCACGCTGAACCGTCCCGAGAAGCTGAACGCCGTAACCCAGGAAATGTCAGAGGAGCTCACCCGGCTCGCAAACGAGATCAATGACGACGCTTCGGTGAGAGCCGTGGTGCTCACGGGTGCGGGAGAGCGCTCCTTCTCGGCGGGCAGCGATATCAGCTCACTCGACAAGTATCGATCGCCATGGGAATTCCGAAATCGCATCGACTACTGCGATGCGCTGCGCGAGCTGCGCAAACCTATTATCGCTGCGGTGAACGGATTCGCATTCGGAGGAGGGCTTGAAACGGCGATGATCTGCGACATCCGCATCGCAAGCACCACGGCGAAGCTTGCGGCGCCCGAAGTGAAACTCGGATGGATCGGCGGAGGCGGTATGAGTGCGTTCCTCGCGCATTCGGCGGGGGCCAGTAACGCGGCGCTCATGCTGCTCACCGGTGAACCGATCGATGCAGAGACGGCACTTCGGTTCGGACTCGTGAGCGAAGTCGTGACGCCGGAAGAACTCCTCCCGCGTGCGCGTGCCCTCGCCTCGGTGATCGCGACGCGACCACCGATAGCGATCGAGACCGCGAAGGCCAACCTTCGAGCCTCTCGCACCATGCCGTTCGACCAGGCGATGGCATACGAGCGCGACTTGCAGACCATCTGCTTCGCCACCGAGGACGCCGCCGAGGGTCGGGCGGCCTTCGCCGAGAAGCGCGCGGCGAACTTTTCGGGCCGATGACGGCCTGTACTGACGCACAGCACCGACGACGTTGGAACTGACCGAACCGAAGAGGAATCAACCTTCATGCACACACACGAACACGGCACTGTCGCCGACTGGATCGGGGATGCCGCTGCGGCGCTGCCGACCGACGGATACGGGACTCTTGTCGGCCGCGTGTGGGAGCCAGAAGCGCAGGGCCCCACGCCAGTACTGATCGAAAGCGGCGAGGTCTATGCGCTCGCACCGCGCTATGCAACGATTCGGGATCTGACCGAAGAGCCGAATCCTGCCGCCGCAGCGCGGGCCGGCAAAGGGGCAAGGATCGGATCGTTCGCCGAGATTCACGCCAATAGCCAATTCGGTCGAACGGACCCGAACTTCCCCTGGCTGCTTGCGCCACACGATCTCCACGCGGTGAAGGCGGCGGGTGTTACCTTCGCCGTGTCTATGGTCGAGCGAGTCATCGAAGAGCGCGCGGCCGGAGACCAGCAGCGGGCCGCCGAGATCCGTGCGCAGATCACCGACAGGATCGGCGGCGACCTTCGAGCGTTGGAGCCCGGGTCGAAACGCGCTGCCGACCTGAAACGCTTCCTCATAAGCGAGGGGCTCTGGTCGCAGTATCTCGAGGTTGGGATCGGACCCGACGCCGAGATCTTCAGCAAGGCTCTTCCTCTCGCCTCCGTCGGGGTCGGCGCCGAGATCGGCATCCTCCGCTCGTCGAACTGGAACAACCCCGAACCGGAAGCCGTGCTGATCGTGAGTTCTCGCGGCGACATCGTGGGAGCCACCCTCGGCAACGACGTGAATCTGCGAGATGTCGAGGGTCGCAGCGCGCTCCTGCTCTCCAAAGCCAAAGACAACAACGCCTCGAGCGCCACCGGTCCGCTCATCCGTCTCTTCGATGACAGCTTCTCCCTTGACGACGTGAGGCGCATGGAAGTGCGGCTTACAGTAACCGGTGACGACGGCTATGTGCTCGACGCCGTTTCTGACATGTCGCAGATCAGTCGGGACCCAGCAGCGCTCGTCAACCAGCTCATCGGACCTCACCATCAGTACCCGGATGGGGCGCTGTTGTTTCTCGGCACGCTGTTCGCGCCGGTGGATGACCGAGGCGCCGCGGGCAAAGGATTCACGCATGAGATCGGTGACGTGGTGCGCATCTCGTCACCGCTCATTGGCTCACTCGTCAACCGGGTGCAGTTCAGTGAGCACTGTGATCCCTGGACCTTCGGCGTCAGCGCTCTCATGAAGAATCTGGCGGAGCGTGACTTATTATGAACCGACCACTCAAGGGCAGGGGAGCAGACAAGGTGACGCGCAGAAGCACTAACTCGGTGACGCTTGATGACGTCGCTGCGCACGCCGGGGTGTCTCCGCAAACTGTGTCGCGCGTTATCCGGATGCCCGATCTCGTGTCTCCCTCGACGCTCGAGACAGTGCAACGTTCTATCGCCGAGACCGGGTACGTGCCGAATCTCGCTGCGAGCAATCTCGCATCGAACCGCAGCATGACCGTGGCGGCGCTTGTTCCCGCGGTGTCCTACTCGGTGTTCGCCGACACCATCCACGGCCTCGACGCAGTCCTCTCACCGAAGGGTTATCACCTGTTCATCGGTTCCACCGAGTACGACCGAGAGCGCGAGGAAGGACTCATCCGTGCGTTCCTGGGTCGCCGCCCCGACGGCATCGTTGTAGTCGGAACAGAGCACACGCCTGCGGCCCGAGCGCTGCTCAAGGGTTCGAACGTGCCGGTCGTCGAAACCTGGAACTGGACTGAGGACCCGATCGACTCGCTCGTGGGGTTCTCGAACCGCGACGCCAGCGCTGCGCTGGTCGACTTCGCGCACGAGCGCGGGTACCGGCATCCGGCATTCGGTGGCTGGCTCACCGGAAGAGACTCTCGCGCATACGAGCGGCGCATCGCGTTCGAGCAGCGAGTGGCCGAGCTTTTTCCCGGCGAATCCATTCGCGTTGTCGACGCAGGTACGCAGGGAATCAGCATCGAGGCCGGACGTGCACTGCTTGAACGAACGCTCCACGAGTACCCGGAGACCGATGTGCTCATGTGCGCCAGCGACATCTTCGCAACGGGTGCGCTGCTCGAGGCGGAGTCCCGTGGCATCGATGTACCCGGTCAACTTGCGATCTGCGGATTCGGCGACTTCGAGCTCAGCCGTCACTTGAGTACTCCGCTCACGACCGTGACGACGCCCAACCTTGAGATCGGACGTCGTGCGGGCGAGGTGCTGCTTCAGCGCATGCTCGGAGAATCCAGCGAACCGACGACGCTCGATCTCAGCTTCCAGCTCGCCGCCCGCGACTCCGCTTGACACGCGGCGTGCTCCGCGGACGGCCCATCCCCACTCGATTCATGCCGAACCACAACTCGGCGACGCAGACCTATCCCACAGGGAGCCCAAATGCTTGAAACAATCAACCCCGCCACCGGCGAAGCCACGACCACCGACCTCACTGTGACCGATGACGCGACTCTGGATGCGCTTGCCTCTGCGGCGACCGAGGCGGCTCCGAAGCTCGTCTCACTCGGGCGTGCTTGGCGAGCCGATCTTCTCGATTCGCTGGCCGCCGCGCTTGAAGAGCAGCGCGCGATCCTTGTCGACACGGCGGCAGAGGAGACAGGGCTGACGGAGGCTCGTCTGAACGGTGAACTCAGCCGCAGCGTATTTCAATTGCGCCTCTTCGCCGAGGCTGTGCGCGAGGGCGGATATCTCGAAGCCATGATCGATCACGCGGGCGACACCCCGCTGGGCCCCGGCCCTGACCTCCGACGGATGCTGGTGCCACTCGGTCCCGTGGCCGTGTTCGGGTCGAGCAACTTCCCCTTCGCGTTCTCCGTTCCGGGAGGCGACACGGCCTCTGCGCTCGCAGCGGGCAACCCGGTCATTGTGAAGGCGCACAGCGCGCATCTTCTGACATCACAGCGTGCCTTTGCGGCGCTACAGTCGGGCGCGGAGCGCGTCGAGGCACCGCGCGGCACACTCGGCATCGTCTACGGGCAGGCTGCCGGAGCGCAGCTCGTCGCGCATCCGGCTGTTCAGGCAGTCGGATTCACCGGCTCGCAGGTGGCAGCGAAGCGCTTGCAGCAGATCATCAACGAGCGCGAGGTCCCGATCCCGCTCTACGGCGAACTGCAGAGCGTGAACCCCGTCATCATCACGACCGGAGCACTCGATGAAAGAGGTGAAGAGCTCGCGACCGGATTGGCCGGATCCGTCACGGGATCCGGGGGTCAGTTGTGCACCAAGCCCGGCATCGTCTTCGTGCCGACCGGTGCTGTCGGGGATGCGTTCTCAACACGGCTGTCGGAGATCGTTGCGATGCAGGATCCGCACGTACTGCTCGGCGCCCGTGTGCACGAGAACTTCGAGCGAGTGCGCGACGAGCTCATCGCCGCGCCGGGAGTGGTGCAGCTGGCCGCGGGAGCGTCGACGGATAACGGGTACGCTTCCGCCGCAAGCGTTTTGAGCGTCGATATCGGCACGTTCTCGGCCGAGCACACGGAAGAGGCGTTCGGCCCGCTCGTGCTCCTGGTGCGCTACGAGCGGGAGGCGCAGCTCGCCGAGGCGTTGCATTCGGTGCTAGGGTCACTGACTGCGACGATTCACTGCGGGGCAGGGGAGCCGGAAAGCTTGGAGTCTCTGACGGCTCTCGTGGCTCCGCGCGCGGGACGCATCCTCTATGCAGGGTTCCCGACCGGAGTCCGGGTTTCGTGGGCGCAGCATCACGGTGGCCCGTGGCCCGCGACGAACTCGCTGCACACCTCGGTCGGGGTGACGGCCATGCGCAGGTTTCTGCGCCCAATGGTGTGGCAGGATGCGCCAGAGTCGGTGCTCCCCGCTGAACTGCGCGAGACGGATCGCTCGGTGCCGCGTCGGGTCGATGGTGTCCTCGAACTCGCCGGGTAGAAGAGGCGGCAGGTGCGAACCCTGGCCGTGTAGTTGTCGTCGTGTGGAGCGTCGGCACGTTTGGTGGAGGTGCGCTCAGTCACTGGCTTGTCGTCTGGCGGGTGAAACCTGAGTGTGCACCTTGCCTCGAAGTTCTTGATGTCGATGTCGAACTCCATCCGCGCCCCGCGGACTGGGCGTGCTTCGACTTCTCAGCACCAG
>DXDC01000325.1 GCA_019115685.1 Candidatus Agrococcus pullicola | reverse complement strand
ACGCATTCGTGGTGCGTAAGGAGCCGAAGGATCACGGCCGCGGCAAGCAGATCGAAGGGCCCGACGTTGCGGGCAAGCGGGTCGTTGTCGTCGAGGACACGTCGACCACCGGCGGCAGCCCGCTCAAAGCTGTGCGAGCGCTGCGCCGCGAGGGCGCGGAGGTGCTCGCCGTCGCCGTCATCGTCGATCGCGCCACCGGCGCCAAGGACGTCATCGAGGCCGAGGGAGTGCCGTACAGGGCTGCGATCACCCTCGATGATCTCGGCCTGAAGCCTCAATAGACCGTGGCTGGAGTATTCACCGGCTTCGGCATCATCGCGTTCGTCATCTTCGTAGGGTGGCTGCTCAGTGCTATCAACATCGTCAGCCAGGAGGGGCGGCTGGTCCTGAACAGGGTGGCGTTCTTCGCTGCGAGCCCAGCGCTGCTGTTTCTCGTGCTCTCGAGGGCAGACCTGAAGGTCGTGTTCTCCGGTGTGCTGCTCGCATCGGCTGCCACCATCGCGATCGCCGCAGCGTTGTATTGGGCGGTGGCGCGTGCGCTGTTCACCAAGGATCCGGGCCGTCTCGTGATCGGCACGAGCGCCTCGGTATACGCGAACATCAACAACATCGGGCTCCCGGTCGCGATCTACGTCATCGGCGACGCCCAGTACGTCGGGCCGATGCTGATCCTGCAGCTCGTCGTGATGGCACCGATCGTGCTCGGCGCCCTCGATCTGCTGCAGCCTGGCCGCAAATCGATTGCGCGCATCCTGCTGCAGCCGGTCCGCAACCCCATCGTGATCGCCTCCGCACTCGGCGTCGTCGTCGCGGCGACCGGGCTGCAACTGCCCGAATTCGTGGAGGCTCCTCTTGAGATTCTCGGCGGTGCCGCGATCCCGCTCATGCTGCTGGCATTCGGAGTCTCGCTGCGCGGCACCCGCCCGCTCGAGCGCGGCACCGGCCGGCGTGAAGTGCTCGTGGCATCCGTGATGAAGGCCATCGTGATGCCGGTCATCGCCTGGGTTCTCGCCGCATTCGTCTTCGGGCTCGAGCCCGTGCACGTTTACGCGGTCACGGTCATGGCGGCGCTGCCGACGGCGCAGAACATGTATCAGTACGCGCTGCGTTACAACACCGGTGAAATCATCGCTCGTGATGTGATCTTCGTCACAACACTCGCATCGATTCCGGTCATGCTCGTCATCGCCTGGCTCGTGCACCCATAGCCGCGGTTCGCTGGCACGATGGAGTAACCATGCTTCGTCTCTCGCACATGCTGTTCCGCAAGCCGCGTACGCACGTTCGCGGCAACGTGGGCACGGGGTGGTTGGGGCTGCTGGTGAGCTGGGTGTTCCTCGGCGGCGGGGTGACTCTTGCCGTCGTGTCGATCGCCGGGTTCTTCTCCGTCGACCATGGCGTCTGCGATACCTACGACGCCGACATCTGCAGGGTCGCGAACTTCGGCGGAGCGATAACCGGCGTAGCCGCGGTCGCGGGTGCGGTGTTGTGGAGCATCACGATCGCTCGGGGGTTCGGGCCGCCTGCCGCGTGGTGGGCGGTTCCCGGTACCGTCGGGGGCCTCGGCGTCGTCATCTTCCTGGACGCCGTCGCCGGTACCGATTCGGTACCGCTGCCGCCGGTCTTCGTGTCGCTCGCCCTGATGGTGATCGCCGCCGTGCTCGTCGCACTCATCCTGCCGCAGCGGGAGCAAGCGCTGGCAGGGTGGACCCGGCTCGACGGGCTGGATGCCGGCGAAGTGCGGATGCGCGGCATCGATTCGGTCGTGCTGCCAGGAGCCGCCGCGATTGCGGCAGGCGCGGGAGGGGCGTTCGCGCTGCACGTGTTCCGTCTGCTGACGAACACCTAGACCTCAACGTCTCGCAGTGTCAGCTCGTCGGCAGCAACATCCACGTCGGCAAGGGACACCGAGAAGAGAGCGAGCGACGTGGGCGTCATCTCGCACACAATTTCCTGGTCGTAGCCGACGAGGAACTCCAGCTCTCCTCCTCCTCCGTGGTGGATGACAGCTGGTGTCGCGCCACAGTCGGGATACGCTCCCGCAACGACGGCGTCCGCTGCGAAGTCGACCTCGAACCGGTTGCCTTTATTCTTCAGAGTGTCGGGGAGAGTGACGAGCCACTGGTTCCAAGCGTCTTCGTCGGTGAACAGCGTCGGGTTCGCGCTCGAGTCTGCAAAGGCAGTGACGGCCTCGTCGACACCATCTCCTCGTGTGAAAATCTCGGTCCAGATGTCCAAGGGCTGGCCGATCGCGAACAGGCCGGGCTCGGAGGTGTCGGGCGTGGAAGTATCGTCGGGCACTGCTGTCTCACCGCAGGCGGCCAGCGCGATGGCAAGCGTCAGAACGAGTGCCGACCCACGCGTTCTCCCCATGCTTTCCGACCCCTACGCGAGCCCGACGTCGTCAGCGTCAACAGCGAGTGTCGACAACGGAATCGACATGATGACGACGGTGCTCGGCGACCAACCGCAATCGACTTCCTGCGCTTGCTGCGCCGTGAACTGCAGCTGCCCGTCGCCAACGTGGTCGACGCTCGGCACCATCATGCAATCGTCGTAGCTGCCCATGAGCAGCGCCTCATCCGTGAAATCAGGCTCGATCGCACGGCCGTGCTCGATGAGCGGCTCGGGCAGCGTATCCACCCACACCTCCCATGCCTCTTCATTCGTGAAGACGATGGGAGTCGGGTGCGCATCCCTGAGGTCGTTGATGGCCTCTCCGTATCCTTCGCCGCGTGATGACGCTTGCGTCCAGATCTCCACGACCTGTCCGACGTCATAGTCGACGTTTCCGCCCGTTCCCTCCGAAGGCGACGCAGGAGACGCTGTATCGGCCGGAGGCGGAGCCGTGGAGGGCTGCAGCTGGCATCCTGTCAGGGTCAGCGCGATGGACAACCCGACCGCCACGAATGACAGGCGACCGCGGCGCCGAGCAACACGGGTTTCGGACTCCATGGTTGCCACGGTAGGCCCTCTCGCTCGACGTCCGCTGCCTTCGCGCTGATGGCTAGCTGCGAACAATCACAGACCGCGAACCGTGAGCTCGGAGACGTCTCCTGCGAGCTCATCGATGTCTACTTTCATCACGGCGATCGACGGATACGAAGAGTAGCAAAGGGTCGGGTCGTCTTGGAGTGCTGCAAACACGAGGTCACCATCACGTTCGTCGAACAGCAGCGGCTGCATCGCGCAGTCATCGTAGAAGCCGATCACCATCGAAATGGCATTGAAATCCAGTTCGATCGCGGTAACGGGCACGATTAGCGGGTCGGGTAGCGCCGCTGTCCAGGCCAGCCAGGAGTCCTTATCCGAGATCAACTGCGGTTCGCGCTGTTCCGGCGTGACCTCGAGAACGGCCGCGCCCTCGCCGGGATTGGCGCTATCGTTTTCGACGCTCCAGACGATGAATGCGCTGCCCACTTCACGATCCAACGTCACGGCATCGGAAGCGACAGGAATGGAACCGGCGTTCCGGAGCGTCAGCGACCCCGAGTCGACACCGAGCTCGTCGTGCGTGAGGAGGATCACCACGATCGTCTCCGGTGCGGTCGCGCAATCGACCGATTCGTCCTGCACCGCGGCGAACTCGAGGTCGCCATCACCGAAGTGTGCGACGTGCGGCGTCGATTCGCAATCGCGGTAAAAACCGACGACCACAGACTCTTCGGGGAAGTCGGCGTCGAGACCGACCGCGGTCGATCGCAGCGCACCGGGCAGCTGCTCGAGCCAGCTCTGCCACGCATCGCCGTCGGCGAGCAGGAGTGGCTCTGGCACCTTGCCGTCCATGACCTCATGGATGGCGGCCCGCGTTTCATCCGGCGTGCTCTCAACATTGCTCCACGTGATGGCAACACTGCCGACCTCCGATCCCTGCCCGCCTGGCGTGAAGAGTTGGCATCCCGTCGCGCTGGTCGCGATGATGGTGGCCAGCGCGACTGCCGCGACCCTGCTGAGCGTCCTCATGCCGCGAGCGTAAACGTTCACGCTGGGGGGAGACCCGTGCGCGCCTGTGGGTGCGCTGGATGCGCATCTCGAGGTCGTGAACCCCGCGGTCGGGCCGTCGTGCCGTTAGTCGACGTCGCCGTTTACGAGTTCGTGCACTCCCTCGAGGATTTCGTTCGGCCTGAAGGGATACTGGTCGATCGAGCTGCGCGATGAAATGCCGGTCGTGACGAGCACGGTGTGCAGGCCCGCCTCCATGCCGGCGACGATGTCGGTGTCCATGCGGTCGCCGATCATGCCCGTGACCTCCGAATGCGCGCCGATCTGGTTGAGTGCCGACCTGAACATCATCGGGTTCGGTTTGCCGACGATGTACGGGTCGCGGCCGGTTGCCTTGGTTATGAGCGCATTGATCGCCCCTGTTGCGGGCAGGATACCGTCGCGGCTCGGACCCGTCGCATCCGGATTCGTGGAGATGAAGCGGGCGCCGGCCGAGATCAGGCGGATCGCCTGCGTTATCGCTTCGAACGAATAGGTGCGCGTCTCACCGACCACGACGAAATCGGGGTCGTGGTCCGTCATGGTGAAGCCGGCCTCGTGCAGCGCGGTGATCGTGCCCGCCTCGCCGATGACGAATGCCGTGCCTTCCGGCTTCTGCTGCCTGAGGAACTCAGCGGTTGCGTTCGCGCTCGTCCAGATGCGCTCTTCCGGAACATCCAGGCCCGAGGCGCGCAGCCTGGCAGCGAGATCGCGCGGCGTGTAGATGGAATTGTTGGTCAGCACCAGAAATTCGGTGCCGTTGTCGAGCCACTGCTGAATCAGCTCGGGGGCGCCGGGCAGTGCATGGTTCTCATGGACGAGCACGCCGTCCATGTCGGTGAGCCAGCACTCGATATCGTCACGTGTACGCATGTCTCCAGCGTAGTGAGCGAACGCTCGCAGGGGGAGTGCTGAGCGTGTTGGCTACGCTGGTTTCGTGACAGCACCAGTGATTAGGCAGGCAGTTGAAGCTGACATTCCCGAGCTCATGGACATGATCCTTGCGCTCGCGGATCACCACGACGAAGCCGACAGCGTCAAGAACACCCCCGAGAGACTTCGCAAGAACCTGTTCTCCGAACGCCCCGATTTTTCGGTGCACGTCGTCGAAGCGCCGGCAGACAGCGGGTTCAGACTCAATGGTTTCTCGCTCTGGTTCCCGGCGTATTCGACCTGGGAGGGCGGCCGAATGATCCACATGGAGGATCTGTACGTGCGCCCGGAATCGCGTGGCACGGGAGCAGGAAAGGCGCTGCTCAGCAATCTCGCTCGCATCGCGGTCAATGACGGCTACCTGCGCATCGAGTGGATGGTGGCGAAGACGAACGAGCCCGGCATTCGCTTCTACCTTGCACAGGGAGCGAGGGCGATGAGCGAGTGGGAGAGCTACCAGG
>DXDC01000324.1 GCA_019115685.1 Candidatus Agrococcus pullicola | reverse complement strand
GTCAAGGTCGTCTTCGATGAGGAGCGCGTACCCGGCGACGTCGTGCTCGACATGTTCTTCACGATGCACGACCCGCGACAGCTGAATCGCCAGGGCAACGACATCGGCACGCAGTATCGATCGGCCATGTTCCCGAACGGAGCGGAGCAGCTCGAAGAGTTCGAAGCCGCGATAGCTCGCGCCGACGAGACGTGGGGAGGCGGCCTCGTCACGAAGATCGAGCCCCTCACCGAGTTCTACGAGGCTGAGGAGTACCACCAAGACTTCTTCGCGAAGAACCCCACACAGGGATACTGCGTTGCGGTCGCCGGGCCGAAGATTCAAAAGATCCGGCAGGGGTTCAGGCCTTACCTCAAGGCGTAATCGCGCCTCACAAGCAGGTTTTATCCACAGCCAGGGCCTGTGCCCGCGCGACGCACGGTCGCGACTGAGCACACTGTGCCTATGAACGACATCATCACAGTGGTCGGAAATGCCGCCACGCAACCAGAAGCAATCCAAACGTCAACGAACAAGTCACTCACGCGGCTGCGTGTGGCGTCGCCGAAGCGAAGGTTCAATCCCGAGCGCAACCAGTGGGAAGAAGTTTCAACCAATTGGTTCACGGTGCGCGCGTGGGGGAAGCTGGCCGAGCACGTCAAGGCGAGCGTCCAGAAGGGGCAGCAGCTGATCGTGCAGGGAAGGCTCAAGATCGAGACCAATAAGGCCGAGAACGGAACAACCTATACGAACGTCTCGATCGATGCCGACACCGTCGGAGTCTCACTTCAGTTCGGGACGGCGAGCTTTCAACGCGCGGCCACGACGACTGCGGCAACCGGAGAGAGCGACTGGGCTCGCCCGGATGATGCGGCAGAAGTGGATCGGGGTGATCCCGTTCCTGTCGGCGCGGAAGAGGCACCGCCATTCTGATGACCGGCCGTTGCCAGGTATCCTGCAGTATGTGCCTCGCAGACATCTTCTCCGCGCCGCGTCGTTGACGCTCGCTTCGGGCCTCGCCCTCACCGGTTGCTCCCTTTTCGAGTCCGAGCCGCCAGAGACGCCGACGCCTTCGCCAACTCCGAGTTCGGAGGAGCCGATTGACCCTGACAGCCCAGAGGGGCGCCAGATCGAGTTCGACCGTGCACTGGAAGACGCTTGGGACGAAAACTCACCGGTGGATCGAGACCGCTACGTAGAAGCACTCGTCGACGCGGGGTTCGACAAAGAGCAGATGGAGGCGACAAGCGAGACAGACAGCCTCGGCGGTACCGTCGCGCAAATAGAGATTTCCGTGCACCTCGGCGACACATGCATCGTGGGTCAGGCCGGTGAGGAAGGGACGCACTCGGTCCTGGCCCCGCCACTCCAGAACGGCGAGTGTCTCGTCGGCAACACTCCTCCCATAGACTAGGCGATATGGCCGAATACGTCTTTTCGATGGTGCGCGCCCGCAAAACGGTGGGCGACAAAGTAATTCTCGACGATGTCACGACTGCGATCCTTCCGGGCGCGAAGATCGGTGTCGTCGGGCCGAACGGTGCTGGTAAGTCGACGATCCTGAAGATCATCGCAGGGCTCGACCAGCCATCCAACGGTGAAGCGACGCTTGCGCCGGGATACTCGGTCGGCATCCTGATGCAGGAGCCGAAGCTCGACGAATCGAAAACAGTGCTCGAGAATGTGCAAGAAGCATTCGGAGAACTGAAGGCGAAGGTTGATCGCTTCAACGAGATCTCAGCCGAGATGGCTGACCCGAACGCCGATTTCGATGCTCTTATGGCCGAAATGGGCAAGCTGCAGGAGCAGATCGACGCCGCCGACGCGTGGGATCTCGATTCCCAGCTCGAGCAGGCTATGGACGCTCTGCGCTGCCCGCCGGGGGACTGGCCGGTGACGACCCTCTCCGGTGGTGAGCGACGCCGCGTGGCACTCTGCAAGCTTCTGCTCGAAAAGCCCGACCTCTTGCTGTTGGATGAGCCGACGAACCACCTTGACGCCGAGAGTGTGCAGTGGCTCGAGCAGCACCTGGCGAAATACCCGGGCGCTGTGATGGCCGTGACGCACGACCGCTACTTCCTCGACCACGTTGCCACGTGGATCTGCGAGGTCGATCGCGGGCGTCTCTACCCGTACGAGGGCAACTACTCCACCTACCTCGAGAAGAAGAAGGAGCGCCTGCAGATCCAGGGCAAGAAGGACGCCAAACTCGCTAAGCGCCTTTCGGAAGAACTCGAGTGGGTTCGTTCGAACACGAAGGGGCGTCAGGCGAAGTCCAAGGCGCGTCTTGCTCGCTACGAGGAGATGGCGGCAGAGGCTGAGCGGACACGCAAGCTCGATTTCGAAGAGATCCAGATTCCGCCCGGCCCGCGCCTCGGGTCGATCGTGCTGGAAGCCAACGAACTCGAGAAGGGCTTCGACGGACGCAAGCTCATCGAGGGGCTTTCGTTCACGCTGCCCCGCAACGGCATCGTTGGCATCATCGGCCCCAACGGTGTCGGTAAATCGACGCTCTTCAAGACCATCGTCGGTCTAGAGCCGCTCGACGGCGGTAACCTGAAGATCGGCGAGACCGTCAAGATCAGCTACGTGGATCAGGGGCGCGAGAACCTTGACCCGGGCAAGACGCTGTGGGAGACCGTTTCCGAAGGTCACGACTTCATTCAGGTCGGCAATGTCGAGATCCCGTCACGCGCTTACGTCTCGCAGTTCGGTTTCAAGGGGCCCGACCAGCAGAAGAAGGCCGGCGTGCTCTCGGGTGGTGAGCGAAACCGTCTCAACCTCGCGCTCACCCTCAAGCAGGGCGGCAACCTGCTGCTGCTCGACGAGCCGACGAACGACCTCGATGTCGAGACACTCGGAAGCCTCGAGAATGCGTTGCTGAACTTCCCCGGTTGCGCCGTGGTCATCACCCACGACAGGTGGTTCCTCGACAGGATCGCAACGCACATCCTCGCCTACGAGGGTACGGATGAGAACCCCGCGAACTGGCACTGGTTCGAGGGGAACTTCGAGGCGTACGAAGCGAACAAGATCGAGCGTCTCGGGCCTGAAGCTGCGCGTCCGAAGAGCTCGGTCTACCGCAAGCTCACGCGCGACTGATGCGAGAGACCGCGCACGTCCAGGTGCGCTGGGCTGATTTGGACGGCTACGGGCACGTCAATAACGCCGCGCTGTTCACGCTGCTCGAGGATGCGCGTGTGCAGACGCTGTGGGCGAGTGACGAGTTCGAGGCGGGACCGATGGCGATCGTCGACGGCAGCCCGCACGCGGAGAGCTGGACGGTGATCGCCAGGCAGGAGGCGGAGTATCTCGCGCAGATACCGCATCATCGGCGACCCCTCCAGATTGATGTCTGGATCGGTCGGCTCGGCGGCGCGAGTGTATCCGTTTGCTACGAGGTTCTCTCACCCGACCGTTCTGTTATGTACGCGCGAGCGGCGACCACCGTCGTGATGGTGGACGCGGCATCCGGCAGCCCGAGACGCCTGACGGATGCCGAGCGCGACGCCTGGGAACCCTACGTGGAAGCGCCGATCGATTTCCGCCACCGGTGACCAGCATGCGTTGAACGCGCGCTGTGCGCAAGCTGTGCGCCTAGCGCCCGACGATGAACAGGGCGTACGGTTGCGGCGTAAAAACGAAAGACGACGGGGGAATCTGTCGGTGCATGGGTCGAGGACTTCATCTCTCCTTCTCGGCATCAGTACTCGGCGCTGCCAGCGCTCGACTACTTCCGAGCCGCATCCGAGCACGATGGCACATCTCCCGATGCGCGAGTGGCAGACGCGATCGATCTGGTCAGATCCAAGCGGCAGTCCGACGGGCGTTGGCTGCAGGGCAGACCGCTCGACGGCATCGTCTGGTCAATCACCGATGCCGGCGAGGGCGAACCATCGAAGTGGATAACGCTGCAGGCGCTGCGGGTGCTGCGCTGGTGGGATGCTGCACGACACGTGGCCTAGAAGTTCAGCCGACCGGTTCGAGATGGACGGTGACCTCACCGCCGGAGATCTCCACGCGATACTCCGGCAGCGCTTCGAGCGCCGGCCCCGTGACGACGTCGCCGGTCGAAGTGTCGAACTCTGAGTTGTGGCACGGACAGTGGATGTTTTCGTCGTTCATGCGCACGAGGCAGCCCTGATGCGTGCAGTGGCCGCTGAAGGCGTGCACCTCGTTCTCCGCGGGCCTTGTTACGATGACGGCCACCTTATCGATCTGGAGAGAACCGCCACCGCCGACAGGGATGTCGTCGAGCGGAATCGTGGTGCTGCCGTTCTCGCCGGAGGGCAGCTCGACGAACTCCACTCCGCCGGCGCAGGCCGCGAGCGTGAGAACTCCACCGGCGACACACGCACCGATCGCTGCTCTGCGTGTGATCGATCCGTGCTCTGCTCCTGTACTTCGCAGGATCTCGGCGCTCACTGCGACTGCTCCGGTATGCGGACCATGCCCTCCTGCGCGAACGATGCCACGTGCACGCCCTGCTGGTTGAACACGCGGCAGTGCGCGAGGCCCCTGCCGCCGCCCGACGAGGTCGTGTGCATGCGCAGCAGGAGCCATTCATCGACCCGCGTCTTGCGGTGCCACCAAATTGCGTGGTCGAGGCTGGCGACCTTGATACCGGGCGTGAGCCAGTGCACTCTGTGCCGACGGAGGGTCGGCTCAAGGATTACCGTGTCGCTCATGTATGCGAGCGCCGCTCTGTGCAGTGCGTCGTCATCCGGTAACGCTCGCTTCGCCTTCACCCAGACGTGCATGATGCCGCTATCGGGGTCGAAACGCTCGTTCGGGGCCCAGAGCGGGCCCTCGACGTGCCGGAAGTCGAACGCGCGACCTTCATCCCAGTGGCGTGCGATCGGATGGTCGAAGCCGGCGAGGAATTCGCTGACCGGCGGGACGTTTTCGGGGTCGGGCATACCCTCCGGCATGGGCGATTGCGCCTCCGGGCCGCCGTCGTCGGATTGAAACGACGCGATCATCGACAGGATGGGCAGCCCGTTCTGATACGCCTGCGTGCGCCTGGTGGCGAAGGACCGGCCGTCATGAATGCGATCGACCGCGAACGTGATCGTCTTCTGCACGTCGCCCGGGCGGAGAAAGTATCCGTGCATCGAGTGAATGCGCCGGTCGTCGTCGATGGTGCGC
>DXDC01000323.1 GCA_019115685.1 Candidatus Agrococcus pullicola | reverse complement strand
TGTCCAGAATCACCGGGGCGGTTCATTCAGCTGCTCCGAGTAACTGAGGGACGCCCTCCCGACGCTCGGGCCCCGCCCAGTATCCACGGCAAACCGAACAGCCGTTACCCTCCCAGCCCTCTGAGGAGTCGCTGAAGTGTCTTTTCGGCGGGCGCAGGGACATGCCTATGAATCTACTGGAGAGCTCCGTGTCGCGTGCAAAGACCGGTCCGCTACGCGGGACAGCGGGTGCCCGAGATTGAGGATAGTGCTGACACGATTGCTGATTTCTTCGGAAAGCGGCTCGTGTCGCTGAAACGAGCCATGCCGGCAAAGATCGTCTCACCACTTCTGCATTCGCCGCGTGCATGCGTGATAGCTTGTAGTGACCATTTGAATGATTTTGGTCACAACAAGAAGTTGATCGATGCCCCGCCCGCGAATCCCGGAACGACGTGCCCAGTTACTAGCAGCCGCCCGTGCACTTGCTCTCGAACGAGGTTGGCCGTCAACCACAGTGGCTGACATCACGAGCCGGGTCGACATCGGAAAAGGCGCCTTCTACCTCGAGTTCGAGAACAAGGCGGCGATACTCGACGTCCTCATCGCCGACGGCATGCGAGCCCTGAGCCGAGCCGTACATCGGAGAGTGGTGGCAACTCACGCCGTAATCGATCTACCGACCATCTACGAGTTCGCCATCGACGCGCTGCTGGATGACCCCCTCATGCGCGCGTTCTTTCTGGGCGATGCGAGCGTTCTCGGCGATCATGTCCAGTCTGTGCATGACGGCCGGTACAGGCAACGCTTCGATTGGTTGACCGAATACGTCACCGCCCTGCAGGAGGCTGGGGTCATTGCCGCACGAACTGATGGGCAGGTTCTCTCGCAAATGCTCAGCGTGTTCACACTCGGGCTTCTCAATGCGCCCGGAACCATCCAGGTAGACAGTGACGAACAGCTACGCCGAACGGTCGCCATGTTTGCCGACCTCGTCGGGAAGGGCCTCGATACCGGACGCCCCGTCGACCCCGAAGCCAGTCGACGAGCACAGCTTGTCATGCTCGATCGACTCCAGAACCAGCTCGATGAACTGCGAACCACCAGCCCGCGCAATCAGACTGTGGAGCACTGATGACCAAATTCGCGCCCCAAACCGACCTGAACGTGCTCGGCGGCCCCGTGCGTCTTTACACGGCAGGCAGATCCGGACCACCTGTCCTGCTATTGCACGGTGCCATGCTCGACACCGCTCACGGAGTTTGGCACGACGTCGTCCCTGACTCGCGAACAAACATCGAGTCTATGTGGTGGACCTGCCTCGCCACGGCGACAGCCGGCCCTGGAAGGGCGTGCTCGGTGACGAGTTCTTCACCCGATTCATGCTCGAGCTGCTCAATCAGTTCGAGCTCACCAAAGTAGCCCTCGTGGGATTGTCCATGGGTGGCGGGATTGCGCACCGCTTTGCGCTTGCCCATCCCTCGCGAGTCCGCGCGCTTGTCGCTATCGAACCGGGAGGTGTGGAGCGGAAGCGCCCCTACCAGTTCCCGATCTGGGTCGTCCAGCGGATCCCCGGGCTCCTACGACTCGGCACATGGTTGCTGGCAGGCTCGGAGAAATACCTACGCTCCAGCATGAGCGGCCCTCTGACCAATGGCCCCGCCACGCCCGGTTTCGAACGAATCATCGCCCTGGCGATGCAAGAGGCGCGAAGGAAGCATCTACACGGCGAGAAAGCCCTCGATGACTGGCAGATCGAGTCATTCGGCCCCTTTCGAATGCGGTATCACAGCATCCCGATGCTCCACAGACTGACTTCGCCCGCTCTCTGGGTAGTGGCGGGCCGCAGCAATGGGGCGATCGATCCCGCGGCGATCGCCGCCGCACACGATGCAACCCCGAACTCGCGGATAACCACCATCGCTGATGCCGGTCACATCGTTCCATATGACTGTCCCGACGAACTCAACGCGGTCATCAGTGACTTCTTCACCGAGGTCTTCGGGGAATTATCTAAGCCATCCGCCGAGAACGCGATAGAGGAGAATCTCGAATGATCAGACACCGCACTGTAGAACTACCGGACGGCACTATCCACTACCGCACATTCGGTGGCGACGGCCCCCCGGTGGTGTTGCTGCACGGCGGCGGCATCGACAACGGTGACTGGATGTGGCACCGATTCGCCAAGGATCTCGCTGTCGATCACCGTGTATTCGTGCCCGATCATCCCAAGCACGGATTAAGCTGGCCGTGGCACGGACGCGCGGACCAGCGCGGCCAGGAAGACATGCTGGCTGCGATGATGGACCATTGGGGCTTAGCGTCCGCGACTCTCATCGGCCTATCGCTCGGGTCGGCGACTGCACTGGGCTACGCCCTCAGGCAGCCAGACAGGGTGGAGCGCCTGGTATTGACTTCGACCGGAGGACTGCAACAGCGGTTGGAGAGCCATGAGCTCGCTTGGCTCTCGCTGCGCACTCCGCTGTCTTGGCTGATCAGCCGGAGTATGTCTGCGCAGTCCATGCGGACGTGGGTGCGCACGAAAGTCTCCTTCGCTGACTATGTGCCGCCTACGGAAATCGACGCTCTCGCCGATCTCGCGGCTGAGGAGCTTCTCATCAAGCGGGCGCACGGCGGTCACATGTTCTGCGACTGGAACCGATTCGAGACAGCTCCCCGCCACCACCGAGCGAACTTCATGAACAGGATCCACGAACTCACTCAGCCGATCTTGTTCGTGCACGGTGAGAACGATGCGGCGGTTCCGCTGGAGTACCCGAGACAAGCGGCCAAGGCTGCCGCAAGAGGCCAATTGGCTGTTATCAAGGAAGCCGGTCATTTTGTGCCGGTCGAGCGACCTGTTGAATACGCGAGAGTAGTTCGCGAGTTCCTGACCGAAACGACGCCAACGCGGAAAACCTTCGACGACTGAGACCATGCACTGACCGGGATGAGCCCGTGAGGCTCCGGGGAGAACAATCTTGACGACGGCTACGATGTGCGCCTGCGTGGCTCCGACGTCACCGACGCCTCCCCACCTTCTCCACCAAATTCACCTCTGCTGTGGGCAGGGATGAGATTTTTGATGACTTGCCGAATCGGAGCATCGAAGGGTGGCGAGGCGCTCCATGCGCCTCATTATGCGTCTGTACGGAAGTAGTCAACGAATTCGGGTGGGTCGAGTCCTTTCGTTTCGCACCATGCGTCGTTGTGGCAGGTGTCGAGGTAGGAAGCATGCGCATCAGCCAGTGATGTACCGATAGTCTCCGGTACGCTCGCTCGCGTAGCGTGTCGTATCGCCGCCCAGAGGTTCGCCCCACTGGAAGCTCCGATCGGCTTGTCGAGTAGCGCGCGAAGTTGCCTTGCTCCCGCGATGCTGGCGGCATCGGGGGCTTGAACGATGAGGGCGATGCTTTCTGGGTCAAACGATTCGGGGAGTCGGGGTCGGCCTATTCCTTCGATCCGCGTGGGCATCCCGGTGCTGTACCCCGCGAAATCGTAGAGCCAACCGGGGAAGTACGCGGAGTTCTCCGCGTCGACACCGATGTTGCGGTAGTCGAGCCCGTTTCTTTGCCGGTACGCGTGCAGACCCGCTACCGTCGCCCCTGACCCGAGCCCTGCGACCATTACGGTCGGCAACGATCCAGCGCCTACGCTGGCAGTATGGACCAGGTTGGGGGCGAACGACCAATCAGGGTCGGTAGCTGAGTCTGGGGCGAGGGCAAAGTGATCGAGATAGAATCCGCCTGTCGCGTCAGCGATGCGTGTGGCTTCGTCGTAAATCGCTGCTGGCGGGGCATGTCGCACAACTCTGGCATGCTCACCCTGGATCAGTGCAGCTTTCTCCGCCGGTGTGGACAATGGAACAACCACAGTGCAGGGTAACCCGAGTGAGCGACACCAGAATGCGGCGGCGATCGCGGCGTTACCGGCGCTCGCAACTACGACTGGAGAGCCGGCCCGAAGCCTGCCACCGGTGATGAGCCCGCGAAATACCAGCCGCATCGTCTCGTGCTTCAGGCTGCCGGTGGGATGCCATGATTCATCCAACATGAAGATGCGCGACCCCGAAGCGAACGAGCCGGGCCACTGGAACGTTCGCGGACTTACGTTCGCCAGTTGGTCCGCGCTGAGCCGCCCACGCCGAAACGACCAGCACGGCCACCCGCGCTATCAACGGTGCAGAAAATGCTCTCCAACCCGTACTACAAGGGCAGCGTGTCGTTTCGGGGTGCCACCTATGACGGCATCCACGAACCACTTGTCGGCCCCGAAGTCTGGTACCGAGTCCAAGCAGTGCTGGGCGCGAAGCAAGTATCCGGCGAGAAAACCCAAACCCACGATCACTACCTCAAAGGCACCGTCTTCTGCGGTGAGTGCGGCTCCCGACTCATGGTCACCAACGCCAAGAGCCGCCGTGGCGTCATCTATCCGTACTTCATCTGTGCCGGTCGTCACGCCAAACGCACCAACTGTGAACGCAAAGCAATGTATGTGCCTGATGTTGAAGCCGCGGTCGAAGACTATTACCGGCGCATCCAAATCCCTGAGCACACCATCCAGGCATTGCGTAGCCTCATCACGGCGCAATTCTCTCAACTCCACGCCACCGTGAAGCAAGAACGCAACGCACACGTGCTCGAACGAGACGATCTCCAGGCCGAGCGTTCCAAACTCCTGCAAGCCCACTACGCAGGAGCGGTGCCGCTTGATCTGCTCAAGTCGGAGCAGGATCGCATCGGCAGACGGCTCGCGTTCCTCGAAGCACAGATCGAAGCAGGTGACATGGAGTACGAACTGGCAAGCGCCCACCTGGACGACTGCCTCGCACTGGGCAGAGACTGCTACAAGCTGTACATGAGCATCGATGACTCACTGCGGCGCATCGCCAACCAGGCGTTCTTCGACAAGCTCTACCTCAG
>DXDC01000322.1 GCA_019115685.1 Candidatus Agrococcus pullicola | reverse complement strand
GGCCGTCGCCAGCACGGCGGCACTGTACGGCCTGCTGTATCCCTCGCGAATCATGGCCGGGATCATGATGCCGCCGATCGCAGCGACGGTTGCAGGGCCGGAGCCGCTGAGCATCGCGAACACAGCGGTGGCCAGAAGCGCAACCGCCGGCAGGCCGCCCGTGATGTGCCCGACGAACGCCTTGGCCGCGTCGATGAGTCTTCGAGACAGCCCGCCGTACTCCATGATGACGCCCGATAAGACGAAGAGCGGCACCGCGAGAAGCGGGTAGGAGTCGACGGAGCCGAACATCGTCTGAGTGAGATAGCCCGTGGGCACCACTCCGGTCACCAAGACGGTTAGCACCGACGATATGCCGAGTGCGAACGCGATCGGCATGCCGATCAGCAGCAGTATCAGGAAGCTGACGAACAGAATCGTGATGCCCATGATCAGTCGACCTCCACCTGGCTCGGGGGAACCGGCGCGTGCGGGTTCTTCACGATGTCAACGAACGCCTTGACGGTGTGCTGCACAACGCGGAATCCCATGAGCGCCATGCCAACGGGGATCGCCAGGTACACGAGATACATGGGCATCCGCATTGCCGGCGATACCTGGCCCGTGCCGAACTGCCTGATCACCGACTCCAGCGATAGGTAGAAGATGAACGCCAGGAAGGCGAACCAGAGCAGGAAGACGAAGATGCGGATGAGTCGCTGCGTGAGCGGAGTGACTCTGCCGAGCAGGTCCATCAGCACGTTGAACTTCACGTGTCGCTGGTACCGGACGGCATAGCTTCCGGCCAGGTACACGAACCAGACAAGGGCGAATCGAGCGAGCTCTTCCGACCAAGTCAGCGGACTGTTGAAGACATAGCGCATGATCACTTGCAGAACGACCAACGCGCTGAAGGTCACCAGCGCGACCGACGCCAAATACGTTTCGACGTGCTCGTCGAAGTGGTGATATATGCGTTTGAGCATTGGACAACTCTCGTTATGTCTTCAGCGGAAACGCCCCGACCCGATCGGTCGGGGACGTCTCCGTACAAGAGGCAGCTACTGGATGGCGTCCAGGTAGGTGTCGTTGCCGGCCGCTTCGAGCAGCGCGATGAGCGTCTCCGTGTCGACGGTGTCCGCGTACTGCTCGTAGAACGGAATGGCTGCTTCGATCCACTCCTGTCGCTCGGCGTCGGTGAGGTCGGTGATCGTGCCACCGGCTGCTTCGATCTCCTCGCGAATCTCGTCGCTGACGCCGATCTTGAGTTCGCGGAGGTACTCGATCATCTCGTCGGAAGCGTCGAGGATGATCTGCTGATCCTCCTCCGACAGGCCGCTGAAGAACGACTCGCTGATCAGAATGATCTCGGGGTCGTAGATCCACCGTAGTTCCGTGAGGTAGTTTGCCGGCTCCGTGAAGTTCGCCGAGTGCAACAGTTCGTAGGGGTTCTCGACACCGTCGACGACGCCCTGCTGCAGAGCCGTATACACCTCGGGGAACGCCATGGGCGTCGGTGCCGCTCCGATGCTCTCCCAGAATGCGATGTGGAGCGGAACTTCCATGGTGCGCAGCTTCACGCCTTGCATCTCACCGGGGCTGGTCACGGAGCCGGACGTCATCGCGAGATTCCGAAAGCCGTTCTCACCCCATCCCAGTGCCTGCAGTCCGCTGCCCTCGAGCCCGGCGAGAATGTCGTCACCGAGTTCGCTGTCGAGCACCTGATAGGCGGTCTCGGCATCTTCGAAGATGAACGGGAAGTCGAAGACGCTCAGCGAGTCATCGAAGTTCGCGAGAACACCCACGGACGGTGCAGTCATCTGGATCTGCCCGGCCTGCACCGCTTCGATCATTTCGTTCTCACCGCCGAGCTGACTGTCGGGATAGATCTCGACCGTGATGCGTCCGTCCGATCGCTCGTTGACGAGTTCGGCGAACATCTCGTACGCGACGTTCTGGGTGTCACCGGGCGAGATCACGTTGCCGAACTGAATCGTGATCGAGTCGCCGTCACCTCCGCCATCCGCCGAGCAAGCTGTCAGGCCGAGCGAGGCCACCAGTCCGAGCGACACGCCTATCGCTAGTTTGCGTCTCATAAGTCAACTCCCCATCGAATTGTGATCATTCGCCGAACGTTGCGTCTCTTCGGTCTGCCGAGGTCGGTCCCGAGCAACAAATGCAGCTTGATTAACTGTTATACAGTAACACAGCTATGCCCTCAGGCGCGGCGATTCGGAAGCTGTTGCCGAACCTCCTCGTCTGCCACACTTGCTGCATGCAGAGCGGTAGTGGAATACCCGATCTCGAGAACGCGATCGCGGAGCTGAAAGCGGTATACACGAACAAGAATCCGCGCAGCGCGGCGCGTCATCAGCAGGCTCGTTCGGTCATGCCGGGCGGCAACACGAGGACGACACTGTTCTTCGACCCGTTTCCGCTGGTGTTCAGCAGCGCGACCGGAGCCACACTCACCTCGATCGACGGCGACGACTACACCGACTTCCTCAGTGACTTCACGGCGGGTCTGTACGGACACTCGCATCCGGAAATCCTAAAGACCATCCACGCCACCGTTGATGCTGGGCTCACGCTCGGCGGCTCCAACGACCACGAAGCCGAGCTCGCGCACGAACTGTGCAGACGGTTCCCGTCCATCGATCTCGTTCGATTCACGAACTCCGGCACGGAGGCGAACCTCATGGCATTGGGAGCCGCGAGGGCCGGGACGGGTCGGCGCTCCATCATCGTCTTTCGCGGCGCCTATCACGGAGGCGTACTCGCGTTCTCGAACGGAGACTCCCCCACGAACGCTCCCTACGATTTCCACATAGCCGAGTACAACGACACCGCGGGCGCCAGGGATCTCATCAGAGCCTTGGGAGACTCGCTCGCAGCGGTACTGGTCGAGCCGATGCTGGGGAGCGGCGGATGCATCCCGGCCGATCGCGAATTTCTGCAGATCCTGCGTGCAGAGACAGAACGCGTCGGCGCGTTGCTCATCTTCGACGAGGTCATGACGTCGCGGCTGTCCTTTGGCGGCATGCAGCAGCGCAACAACATCGAGCCCGACCTCACGACGCTCGGCAAGTACCTCGGCGGTGGCATGACCTTCGGTGCGTTCGGAGGCCGCGAAGAGATCATGCAGCGTTTCGACCCGTCACGCGCAGGCGCGTGGGCGCATCCGGGAACCTTCAACAACAACGTACTCACGATGGCTGCCGGCCTCGCCGGCTTGCAACGCGTGCTCACCGAGGATGCTCTGCACGAGTTGAACGAACGCGGTGACCGTCTCAGACAGTCACTCACATCCGTATTCGAGCGGTCCGGAGCACCCCTGCGGGTCACCGGGCTCGGCTCGATGCTTACGATCCATCCGCTCACGGGCGTCGTGCGGTCACGCGCCGATCTCGAACGATCTCGCGAACGCGTTCGAGAACTGTTGTTCTTCCATCTGCTCGCGGACGGATTCTGGCTCGCCCGCCGCACGATGGTAGCGCTGAGCCTCTCGATAACCGACGATGACTGCGACGGCCTCGTTGCGTCAGCCAGGCGCTTCGTCGACCGTTACGGAGACATCTTGGTGTGAGCGCTAGAGCGCCAGCTTGAACCCCTCATGGCTGTCCGCATATCCGAGAGAGCGGTAGAAACGGCAGGCATCCGGACGCTCCTTGTCCGTCGTCAACTGCACGAGCGCCGCTCCCTTCCCCCTTCCGTAGTCGTGAGCCCACTGGAACATGGCGGTTCCCAACCCGATCCCTCTCGCGCTTCGCGCCACACGCACCGCTTCGACTTGCATCCGTGTCGCCGCGTTTCTCGACAGACCCGGCAAGAGGGTCAAGTGCATCGTGCCGGCGATCTCGCCATCCGCACGCTCTATCACCGCGAGAAAGTGTTTGGAGTCGCTGTCGATCTGCTGAAACGCGCTGGAATACGGCCCCAAGTCCTCCGATTCTCTCGACGCCCCGAGATCATCGTCACGCAAGAGGGCGACGATATCCTCGACGTCATCGCTCCTTGCTCGTCGAACGGTAAACGACTGCTCGTTCAAGAGGATTCTCGCTGCATTCATTCCTCCAGTCTGACGCACGTGGTTGACTTGCACCGATGATCGAACTCAACGGTACCTTCTACCGCGCAGTGGATCCGGAGCATATCGGTGCAGCGTTCGACGGATCCCGAGCCGCCGGCCGATACAACTCCGAAGGACAGCGGACCCTCTACCTCAGCGCCTCGCGGGAAGGAGTTGCCGTGGCGCTGATCAAGCACTCGGCACCCGGCGACCCGCAACGAGTCACCGTCGCCGCTCGTGTCACGGCGACCGGCATCCTCGATCTGCGGGACAAGCACTCCTGCAAGCAGTACGGCATAGACCCCGAAGATGCTTTCGGCGACTGGCAAGCAGAGCTCGCCGCCGATCGGCAGCCGGCGTCCTGGGATGTTCGCCACCGGGCCGAGGCGCTCGGAGCGCAAGGGCTGATCGATCCCTCTCGTAAGCGTCCCGGGCTCTGGCATCTCACGCTGTTCAGGTGGAACGAACCCGCAGCGCCAACGGTCGAGCTGCTGTGATGGACGAACGCGGTTAGCGAAGCATCCGCACGAATGAGCGCAGCTCGGGGTTGTGATCACGGACTTCCGTGAACCCGCGCCGCTCGTAGAACGCCCGCTGCGATTCCTCGGTGTCCGTCAGCAGCACTATCTGTCGCACGTGGCCGTAGCGCTCGAGTGCCCGACGCAGCATCCTGCTGCCGACGCCGCTGTTCTGGTCTGCGGCACGAACCAGGATGTCTTGCACGTAAGCGATCGTGTAACCGTCCGAGATGACCCGGATCAGGCCGACGAGTTCTCGCGACTTCCGGGCTACGAGCACGAACGACGACCCTTCAATACTCGCCATCAACCGGGCGGGATCTCGCGTATAAGCGCTCCACCCCACCGAATCGTAGAGATCGAGCAGTTCGGTCAGTTCTGGAAGACGCTCGGAAAACTCGATCTGCGCGTTCATCCGCCTCCCTCGAGCCGCCACAGCTCATTGAGCAACCAGGCCTCGGTACCCGAAAGCCCCACGTTCATCATCACGATTCGATCTCCCTGCGGGACAGCGTCGTGACATAGAAGAGCACCGAGATGTACGACCGAATCCTCCAGACCGCTGGCAACAACAACGTGGGCGGGGTCATAGCGCTGCAGCTGCTCGGTGGAGTCCGTAACGAGACAGTCGGTTTTGCAGAAGAGATCGCCGGCAATCTCGGCAGATCCCAGAACTTTGGGCCC
The DNA here is from genome assembly GCA_019115685.1 of Candidatus Agrococcus pullicola. Taxonomy (GTDB): domain Bacteria; phylum Actinomycetota; class Actinomycetes; order Actinomycetales; family Microbacteriaceae; genus Agrococcus; species Agrococcus pullicola. The sequence goes on along the minus strand of DXDC01000322.1, from coordinate 1,131 downwards.
GACGGTCGCTATGTAGCGCACATCACGCAGAAGTTCGTTGGGCACAACGGGCTCGTTCGAGGAGGTCGCGAGGATGACCACGTCGCTGCCCTGCACCGCTTCCTCGACCGATGGCGCGGCGAGCACCTCGAGGTCGAGGATGCTGGACGCTGCGATCGCGAACTCCTCGGTGCGGCGCTCGTTTCTCGCACGGACCCTGATGGGAACGTCGCGAAATCGATCCGGCAGCGCCCACAACTGATGCCATGCCTGCCGGCCGGCACCGATCAGCGTTATGCCCCGGGGATGATTCGGGGCGAGCGCGTCGAGGGCGACCGCGCCGACAGCGCCGGAACGAAGCGGACCGAAACCGCCTGAAACGGCCATCGCCCTTAAGGCTTCGGTCTCGTCGTCGCAGACCACCACGATTTCATCGTGGTCGCTCGCTCCCGGGGCCGCGTACGAGCGGTAACCGAACCAGTCGCCGCGCACTGCTCCGGTCGAGAAGCGGAGCGTTCGCGCCCCAAGCGGCGAACTCAATCGCGCCGGTGCAGTGAGGGCACCGTGCCAAGCGGCGATGGCCGCGAGTCGCATCTGTTCTCTCGCGAGTGACGGTGTCACCGCAGAACGAACCTTCTCGGGGCCGAAGACGCGCATTACTCCTCGCTCTCCCACTCCGGTGTATCGACGGCCCCGCCGAATCGCCTCGTACGCCCGGAATAGATGTCGATCGCGTGCCAGAGGTCGCGCCGCGAGAAGTCCGGCCAGAGCGTGTCTAGGAACACCATCTCGGCGTAGGCGCCCTGCCACGTCAGGAAGTTCGAGATCCGTTGTTCTCCGCTGGACCTGATGAAGAGATCGACCGGTGGCATGTCGGGCTCGTACATACGAGCATCCAGCACGCGTTCCGTGATGCCGCGCGGACGCAGCCGTCCGGCCTCCACATCCTCAGCGATCGAGCGAACAGCATCGACGATCTCCAGACGACCACCGTAGTTGATGCACATCGTGAGTGTCAGCCGATCGTTGCCGTCCGTGAGCTTCTGCGCGTACTGAAGTTCATCGATGACGCTGCGCCACAGCCTGGGCCGTCTGCCGGCCCACCGGATGCGGACTCCCCATGCGTTCAGCTGATCGCGCCGTCTGTGCAGC
>DXDC01000321.1 GCA_019115685.1 Candidatus Agrococcus pullicola | reverse complement strand
AGACGAGAGCGAGCAGTATGCCGATGATCGTGGCGCCGATAACGGTCGTGAGTGCCACAAGCGGCGCACCGACGACCCACCCGAGCACGCCGCCGGCCTGAGCGAGGATCGGCATCCCCTCTGAGGCATCCGGAGCGCCCAGCATCGCGTGACAGACGGCCGCTATGGAAACGAGGAATATCGTAAGGCCGACGCCGACGCGGCCGTTGTCGTTGACGGATGCCGGATGCCGGAACATCCAGAGCGCCAGCAGGAAGAACACGACCGGCAGTGCGATCGCAACCTGACCGAACAGGCCGCCGATCGTGAAGTTACTGATCGCGATCGCGACGCTGTTGGTGGGCAGGAACCATTCCACGACCGCTCCCGCGACGGCGAGCAGCGTCAGAAAGAAGGGAACGCCATCGCGGCGCTCTTCCTTCGCCAACTGTTCACGGCCGAACAGCCTGGCACCGGCTCCAGTCATATAGGCAAGCCCCATCCAGGCGCGCACGAGTACGTTCGGGCGCTGGTCGTCGAACAGCACCTTGGTTGCGGCAGTATCCTGTTTGGACCGCGGCTTGCCCTTCGCATTCTGTTTGGTGGATGAGGCCATGCGGTCAGGGTAGCGAGCACCCGCGACAGAATCCGCGAGGCGCTCCGGAATTCGGTCCAGTGGATCGAATTCGCGGATAGACGGGAACGCAGGCAATGCACCACACAACTACGAAACACCGACCCAACAGCGGTCCAGTGGATCGAATTCGTGGCAAGACGGGAGTCCGCTTCTCCCCGATCCGGCCCTCGTGTTCTGGAAAACGGCGGAACTCGCAATTCGATCCCAAACACTGCAACAATCGATGTTTTTCAGTTCCTCCGCCGCTTTTCGGAACTGCCGGGAGGCACGCATCAGACCAGAGACATCGCTTCCGATGACGAATCAGTCGATCGGCTTCCCGGCTAGGCAGGCGGAACCGGCCAGCACGTCGAACAACTGCGAAGACGGCATCGCGCTCGCTGCCGATCGCGCGTCTGGGCAGGACGAGCGATCCGGAAGTCGGCGAGACGGCAGACTTCACGAGAACCAACCGAACACGCAAAGCTCACGCAGAGATCAGTGGTCCGTTGCCGTCGGTCGAGTCATCCGCCCTTCATTGACGCACCGGGATGCGGAAAGACGCGACAGCGCACGTCGAAGGGCCCTGCAGCAACGGCCGGCCGTTCAGAACTGGATTGCGTCGATGACCTTCGATCTGACAGCGATCAAAGCGGGGATCATACCGGCCAGGGCGCCCGTCGCTATCGATGTCAGGATCCCGATGACAGCCGCTTCGACGGGGAAGGGCGGAAGCGCCGTCAAGCCGATGCCCTCGAACATGGAGCCCACCACGGGGCTCCGATACAGCACTGCGACGATGCCGACGCCGATCAACCCGGCGACGAAGGTGCCGACGATCGACTCCATCATGACGCCGAGGAAGATCCGTCGCCTAGATGCTCCGAAAGCGCGCCGGATGCCGAACTCGCGAATCCGGTACCGCACCGTCACGACGGCGATGTTCACGAGCGACAGCGCACCCAGCGCCAGGATCGCGACGGAGACCGCGCCGAGCACGAGCGTCGTAATGAACCCCGGATCCGGCCCCATGTCCGCATATGCCCCCGCATCCACCCTGTACCCGGCGACGCGCGCATCTGGCAGTTCCGCCCGAAGGTCGCTCACGATACGTCGCGCGAATTCCAACGATCCCTCCGCTGGCACCGAGACGCGGAACTCCAGCATGTCGCCGGAACCCGCGTCGAACCACGGATCCTGCTGAGGCTCGGCCGTCTGCATGCTCTCGAAATAGATCTCTGCCATCACGTACAGACTCGCCTCGGATGGATAGCGGTTGGCGATGATGCCCACCACGAGCACCTCCGTACCGTCTTGCAGGAGAATCGTCGGATGCTCGACCGTGCTGCCTATTCCGAGTTCCTCCGCGAGGGCCTCGCTGATCACGGCCACGGGCGCGAGCCTGTCGGCGTCCTGGTCCCGGAGCGAGCGACCCTCGACAAGATCGAGCGCGTGCATCGCGAAGTAGCTCGGATGCACCCCGTAACCCGTGGGGTACATCATCGACGCATCGATCATGGGGTCGAAGGTCACGAGGGGGCTGGCGTAGCTGATGCCGTACCGCCCGGTGACATCTTCAAAGGTTTCGAGCACGGCACCGGAATCCTCGACGCCGGAGACGCTCACGGTGTACGTCGCCGGCGGTCCGGATGAGCGAAGCATCATGTCATCGTTCACCCGCGACATGATGTTGCCCAGCGCGATCGACGACGTCAGCGCAGCGACGGCGACCGTGACGCCGATCAGGCTCATGAGTACGCGCACACGCTGCAGCTTCAGCTGCTCCCACGCGTCGACGAACAGTGAGAGCAGGCGCGTCATCCCGGCACCCCCGCGGGCTCTTCGGCCGGGGTCAGCACACCCGCCGAAAGCGCATACCGCGTGCGCGCCCGGGATGCGACAGCCTGGTCGTGCGTGATGACGACGAGCGCGGCGTCGATATCCTCGGCAATCGCGTCCAGAAGCGCCATGATCGCCTCGCCCGTGTCGATGTCGAGCGCCCCGGTCGGCTCGTCCGCCAAGATCAATCTCGGTGATCGAACCAACGCGCGTGCGATCGCGACGCGCTGCTGCTCGCCCCCGGAGAGCGTCGTCACGGGCGCGTCGAGCCTGTGGCCGAGACCGACGCGGTCGAGCATTTCGCGCGCCAGATCCCGTCGGCGCCAGAACCGGACATCGCCGCAGTAGACGAGCGGCATCGCAACGTTCTCGGTCGCGCTCAGCCCCTCGATCAGATTGAACTGCTGGAAGATGAACCCGACATTGTCGCCCCGCATCCGGTCGCGTTCCTTGGCATTCATGAGGCGCACGGGTCGATCGTCGAAGCGCATGAATCCCGTCGACGGTGTGTCCACCAGCCCGAGGATGTTCAGCAACGTCGACTTGCCGCTGCCGGAGCGCCCGACGACGGACACCCGCGCACCCGATTCGATCGCGAGATCCACTCCTTGCAGGATGTGCAACGGCGGAGCATCACGGAGAATGATCGTGCGAGTCACATCCTCCAACTCGACCAGGCTCACGGCCCCTCCTCGCAGAACAGCGGATCGTAGAACTCGGGATCCGCGCAGTCGACGTCATCGCTGCCCGGAGCGTACTGCAGCACTTCGTCGCCGACCTCGAGGCCGGAGGTGATCTCGACCGTCTGGCCATCATTGACGCCGATCCCAATCTCCACCTCCTGCGACCGGCCGTCGGATCCGGGAACGTAGACGATACCGGTGTCCGCCGTGCCGATCACCGCGGTCGCCGGCAAGACCGGAACACCCTCTGCGCTTCCGCCGGCCACGGTGAGTTCGATCGCAAGACCGGGGAACACCCGAACGTCCTGCGGGACCGGGCACTGGATGGTGGCCGTGGAAGCATCCTCGCCCTCCGCGGCCGGCGAAGCGGTCTCCGACTGCACCACCCGCACATCCTCGCAATCGAACGGTGCGGGGCCGTCGGCGATGGTGACGGATGCGCTGTCCGGCTCTTCCGTCAGCCGGTACTGCTCCGCGGCCGTAATGGGAGCCTCGACGTGGAACGCGGACGGCTGGATCGCCCCCGTCTCAAGGCCGATATCCACGGGCATCCCCACCATGAACGGGAATTCCACCAGCGTGCCCGATGCGGGTGCCACCACGTCGGTAAAAGTCTAATAGGGCGCCGGCTGGGGCGGATCGGGATTCTCCTCGGTCGGCATGACCGGCTCCGGCTCATGCCGCGTGCGGATCTGGTAGACCGGATCGCCCCGGGAGACCGTGTCGCCCTCTGCCACGAACACGGTACCGATCTCGCCCTGAACGGTTGCGAGCACGGTTTGCGAGGGGTCGCGGACGATGGTGCCGTCGAGCACGATATCGTTCACGATGTCTCCTGTTTCGACCACCACCACGGGGTCGAACAGTTGACCGTCGGGAGTCAGCCCTTCGGAGGTAGCCGGTGCGTTCTCCGGGAAGAAGGCGAACTTGACGAGCGCGATCGCTATCACCGCGAAGACAGCGAGCCGCAGAACGGGCAGAACGATGGTGCGCCACCTGCTCGGGCCCCGTGCTGCGTGCTCGGCGCGTTGCCGCTCCTTGCGATCCGTGCGTTCGAGGCGCGCCTGTTCCCGCTCGGCTTTCCGCTGCTGCTTGTCAGTGGGGTTCGCGTGCTGCACGGGGCTCCTGCCTACCGAGGGACAACACCGTGCCCGGCTTTCAAAGGGGACGGCCTCAGCCTAGACGGCGCGAATGTTTAGGCCATCATCCTTGAGGATGAAATTCAACGCCGTACAGCTTCCGTCGCCGCGGCGCGGGCCCAGCGCTCGGCTTCTAGCACTCCCTCGAGGCTGAGTTCGAAGCCCGCGTGCGTTTCGACCGCACGCGCTGCGATGCCGACGATGTCGAGGAACCCGATGCTCCCCTCGTGAAATGCGTCGACCGCCACCTCGTTGGCCGCATTGAACACCGCTGGGAACGTTCCGCCGAGCCGGGCAGCGTGCTTCGCGAGGGCGACGGACGGAAACGTCTCGTCGTCCAGGGGCTCGAACGTCCACTCGGATGCCCGGGTCCAGTCGAGCGGGGCACCCGCGCCCGGCACGCGATCCGGCCATGCGAGCCCCAGCCCTATCGGCAGCCGCATATCCGGAGGCGATGCCTGCGCGATCGTGGATCCGTCGATGAACTCGACCATCGAGTGCACGATCGACTGCGGGTGCACCGTGACTTCGATGCGCTCGAGCGGCACGTCGAAGAGCAGGTGCGCTTCGATCACCTCAAGGCCCTTGTTGACGAGAGTCGCCGAGTTCGTGGTCACGACCCTGCCCATCTCCCACGTGGGATGCGCGAGCGCCTGCCGCGGAGTCACGCTCTTCAGATCGTCGCGCGTGCACCCCCGGAAGGGGCCGCCGCTGGCCGTCAGCACGAGTCGCCGCACCTCATCGGAGCGTCCAGAGCGGAGAGCCTGCGCGATCGCCGAGTGCTCCGAATCGACAGGGACGATCTGCCCAGGTGAAGCTGCTCCCGTCACGAGCGAGCCGCCCGCGATGAGGCTCTCCTTGTTGGCCAGCGCGAGCGTCGCATCCGTTGCCAGCACTGCGAGCGTCGCTGCCAGCCCAACCGAGCCGGTAATGCCGTTCAAAACGACGTCGGCGCGAACCCGCTCGATCAAGTCGACAGCCGCGTCCGCTCCCAGCGCCGTTTCACGCACACCGAACTCGCGGGCCTGTGCAGCCAACGCATCCGCGTTGCTCCCAGCGGCAAGCCCGACGATCTCGAAGCGCTCGGGATTCTCCCTGACGACGTCGAGCGCTTGGGTTCCTATCGATCCCGTCGACCCAAGAATCAGAACTCGGCGGGTCATGCTGCTTCTTCGCGCACGACGGTCGGTTCGATCGTGACGGGGAAAGCGATGCTGTTCGCAATGAAGCAGTCGCGATGCGCGTCATCGTGGATGCGCAGAGCGGTTGCATCATCTCCCGCCGAAAGGCGCACCCTCGGCCGCAGCGTCGCACCGACGAGTTTGCCGCCCGTTCCCTCTCGCGCCAGCACGGCACTCGCGTCGTCCTCGTAGCCGGTGACGACGATCCCCGCGCGCACCGCGTGGAAGAGATAGCTCATCATGTGGCAGCCGCTCAGCGCGGCCAGCAGCAACTGCTCCGGGTTGTGTTTCGACGCGTCGCCGTGAAAGGCCCTGTCTGCCGACGCCTGGATCTCCGGCAGTCCATCCACGCGGATAACGTGCCCGCGATCGAAGTCTCGGTAGCCGGTGGTGCCCGTACCGCGATCGCCCGTCCACTCGACGGCAACGGCGAAATCGTGTTGGGTCAGCACCCCACCAGCGTATCCGCCCCGCCCAGGGGCCAAAAGTTGGTCTGTGTGAGCGGCGAACCACGTATAGCAGCTGGCTCTTCGTATAGACCGACATTTTTGTCCCCCGCGGAACACGCGGGAAAAATCGACAGAAGAATCTCGTGTGTTCGACTAGTGCCGGAACGTTCCAGCATGTACAGTCTGACGTATGACTGACACCGCACAAACCACCGTCCGTTCGGTCGTCACGGAGATCCCCGGCCCGAAGAGCAAGCAGATGCTCGAGCGCAAGGCCGAGGCAGTGTCGACCGCCATTCCTTCGAACCTGCCCGTCTTCATCGAATCGGCCAATGGGGCTACCTTCACCGACGTAGACGGCAACACGTTCATCGACCTCGGCTGCGGCATCGGCGTGACCACGATCGGTCACACGAACGAGGCCGTCGTCGCCGCAGTCCGCGAGCAGGTCGGCCGACTGACCCACTCGCTGGTCGGACAGACCCCGTACGAGCCCTACGTGCGCGCCGCCGAGCTGCTGAACGAGCTGACACCCGGTGACCACAAGAAGAAGACGATCTTCGTCAACTCTGGCGCCGAGGCAGTCGAGAACGGCGTCAAGTTCGCTCGCAAGTACACGGGTCGTCGCGGCGTCGCCGTCCTCGACCACGGTTACCACGGCCGTACCGCGCTCACCGGGACGATGAACTTCAAGATCGCTCCGTACGCGAACGGCCAGGGACCGACCGTCTCGGATGTGTTCCACGCACCGAACTCCTACCCGCTGCACGACGGACTCGACGGCGCCGCGGCTGCGAAGCGCACGCAGTGGTACCTGGAGAAGCACGTCGGAGTAGAGGACCTCGCCTGCCTCGTCGTCGAGCCCATCCAGGGCGAGGGCGGATTCATCGTTCCCGCCGACGGCTACCTTCCCGCGCTGCAGGAGTGGTGCACCAAGAACGGCGTCGTCATGATCGCCGACGAGATTCAGTCGGGCGTGAGCCGTACCGGTGCCACCTACGCATCGGAACTCCTCGGCTGGACCCCCGACGTCGTCCTGACCGCGAAGGGCATCGCGGGCGGTATGCCGCTTGCCGCCGTAACCGGCCGCGCGGAGATCTTGGACGCGATGCACCTCAACGGTGTCGGCGGCACATTCGGCGGCAACCCCGTTTCGTGCGCTGCAGCAATCGCGGTGCTCGAGCAGGTCAAGTCTCTCGACCTCGACTCGGAGGCCAAGCGCATCGAAGAGGCACTGGTTCGCCGTCTGCGCGAAATGCAGGACAAGTACTCGGTTATCGCAGAGGTACGCGGTCGTGGCGCCATGATCGGCGTCGAGCTCATCGACGCCGACGGCGAGCCGGTCGCCGCTGGGCCCTTCGCCGCAGAGGCCGGACGCAACGGTGTCATGGCTCTCACAGCCGGCGCCGACGGCAACGTCCTCCGGTTCCTCCCCTCGCTCATCATCACGAACGAACAGCTGGAAGAGGGCATGGACGTCATCGACGCGGCGTTTGCCACCGTCCTGAACTCCTAAACCGTCTCCTCGACGCACAATTGCGCGTCGAAGCGGCAAATAACTTCACATCCGCAACCGGGATGCGCGGCCGTTCGCAACGAGCCAACGCCCGGGACCAGAGCAGATCGGCAGTTGCACAGCTCCTCGCAGGAGCGAACGCAGCTGCCGATCCGCTGTGTCCAGCAGCGCAACGGGCCGCTCGCTGAGCGCGGCCTCGAGTGATCCCCAAGCGCTCTCCCACTGCGCCGGCGTTCCGACGATGAGCTCTCCCTGCTGCCCCGGCTCAACGCCCTTCCTGAGATCAGCCGGTAGCTGCTCCGGCCGCCCTGCGACTACCGCTAGTGGCCCGGGCGGCAACGGTTCGTAACGCGCGGCGAGCGACGGCGGATCGCCCTCGGGAAGCACGAACTGCACGCGGTCATCGCCGAGCCAGCCACCGCCGGCAGGGAGCTCCGGCACGTGAGGAGCCGTAGCTCCCGCAAGCAGGTGCTCCTGCTTCGTCGGCATCCTCATGACGACAGTGTGCTCGACAAGCGCGGCGATGGCGGTGAGCGGTCCGCCGACCCGTCTCGCCGTAAGCACGAAGGCTACACCGCGTGCTCCGGCCTCCCTCATCCGTTGCTGCAGACCTCTGGATATTTCGTGCGCATGTTCGTCCCCTGCCTGCATCAACAGCATGTCGAGGTCGTCAATGACGATCACCCGGGCATCGGGCGGCGAGTCGACGGCATCCCAGAGCGCCTCCAGCTCATCGATGAGGATCGCCCCCTCGGCGTTGCAGAATCGCCGCGCGGCCGTAGATTTCCCGCTGGCCGACGACCCCACGATGAAGACGCTGCCGTTCCGCGGATGCCAGCGCACGGCGTCTCGCCGCTGCATCGCGGGCCGGTCGGCGTATGCGAAGATGACCGCCCCCGGCTCGGCAACGGCCGTTACGCTCTCGGGTGCGATGCTCTCCGGGAGGGGCGGCAAGTAGGGGTGCCGCGGCTTCGGTCCCGCGAGGGAGCGCTGCACGGTCTGCCGTATATGCTCTTCCTCCGCGAGCGCCGTCTGCGCGATAATGCGGGCACTCCCGGAAATGCGGACGGCGCAGCGACCGCGGTGCGCGAGGTCAAAGTGGGCTGCGTCGGGAGCGCCCACGACTGCGACCGAGTCGGGTTCGTCGTTGACCCGCAAGCACAGGCGCAGCCCGCAATTCGTCATGAGGGCGTCGCGAACCGCATCCGCCGGTCGCTGCGTGCACAGGATCAGGTGCACTCCGAGGCTCCTGCCCCGCGCCGCAATGTCCACGAAGAGCTTGTGCAAGTCCGGCAACTCCTGCAGCATCGCCGCGAACTCGTCCACGACGACAACCAGCCGCGGAAGCGCATCGGTCTCATCGATAGAGCGGACGCCGAGCTCCGCGAGCGTGTGCTCACGGAACCGCAGCTCGGCTCTGAGGCTTTCGATAGCGCGCACTGCGCCCGCTTCGTCGAGATCGGTCATGAGTCCGACGCAGTGCCGCAAACGCTGCAACTCCCCGAACGAGGCACCGCCTTTGAAATCGACGAGCAGGACATTGAGTTCCTCGCTCGTATAGCCGATCGCGAGCGACGTCACCCAGGAGACCAGCAGTTCGCTCTTACCGCTGCCGGTCGTTCCTCCCACGACCGCGTGCGGACCATCGGCCACGAGATCGACCGTCACGGGTTCGCTGGCCGCGAGGAAGGTGGCCGCAAGCCCTCCCGACGTGCTCTGCGGCAGAGTTTCGAGCGCGACATGCTCCGGGAGCGTACCAGCCGTCACGAATCCGCTGGCGGCCGCTGACTCACGCAATCGCCTCAGGTGCGCCACAGCTTCGTGCTGCCCGATGCAGCGCGGTACGGTCGAGACACCGGCTACCTCGATCTCGGCGGCGGAGGCCAGGATGCGCAGCCCGCACTCGCGCGGCAGCTCATCCGGTTCAGGGGCGACTGCGATGGTGCTGTCACCGCGATCCGAAAGCACGCGCACGATGCAGTGCACGGCGTCCCGTTCCGTGAAGCGGACGTTGTGCGGTGTCTCGCGCACCCAGTGCAGGTGCTCACCCCCTTCGACGATGACGGTTGCCTGTTCAGGCGAGACGGCATCGAGCACCTGCACGATTGCGGTTCTTGCAAGCCCCATTGCGACCAGATGCGGGCCGTACAAGCCGATTCCCGTTCGGGCATCGACGCAGACGGGTCCGGTCCCGACGGCTGCGACTGGCGCGAGCTCGTCGAAGAGTTCTCGCACGACGCCGCGCGGCTCGGGCGGTTCGTCGAGCGTGAGGCCCGTAGGGCAGTCGCCGCGGCCGAGCACGACGGGCAGCTCGCCCTCTCGCCACCGCCAGCGGTTCGGGTGACGCGCATCGCGCTGCCCGAGCTCGCGGGCATCCGGTCGGCGTGCGCGCAGTTCATCCATGGCTCGGTTCGTCTGCTGCCGAACTCTGACCCGCAGCAGTTCGGCTTCTTCCTCGAACCGCGCGGCTTCCCGTCGACGCAGTTTCGATGCGCCGATCCGTCGATCGATCATGCTCGCGACCGCTATGACAGGGCCGAGAACAGCAAAGAGGAGCACGTAGGGAGTTTGCATGAAAGCGAAGAGCACGAGCGCGCCGATAACGGGCGCAAGGGATGCGAATATGGGGAACGAGGCCGGTCCGGGCTGCTGCGGCGGCCCTGGAAGTGCAAGACGCGAAGACATGCACCTACTCCACCCGAAACGCGCACGCATCATTGGGGCTAGTTGCCGGCGCTGTGGACAGATTCCTCCTGTTGAGCGCGCTTCCACTCGTGGGATTCAGCTCGTCGACGCGGCTTGCCGAAGAGTGAACGCAAGGAGAATCGATGCTGCGCACGCTGCCACCACGACCTCGTGCCGTCGTGATCGGACACCAGCGCATCCCGCTGCCGCCATATCCCGCGTGCGAGGTCTTCGGCAGGTTCTTCGCGAGAGAACACCGCTCGGTCGACGGCGAGGGCGAACGCTTCGACCCTCGTGTCGCCCTCCGCGTACTCGAGGCGGGTTCGTTCCCCCATTGCGGCTGCTCCCCTATCGATCATCGCATCCGTGAATTCCGCCCACGCGCCGATGGCTCTATCGCGCGTGCTCCCTCCGAACTGTCGCGAGCGGCGGCGCAGGAATTTCATGAGCACAATGATGAGGAAGGGAAGCGCGAGCAGCATCAGCAGCCCGAGAGCGCGGAGCGTCCATGCGAGCCACACGGGATCCGCGGTCGCATCATCGGTGACGGGGCTCGGTTGCGCACCCGACTGCTGAGAGTCCGGCTGGCCCCCCTCCGGCAGCGCTGGTGGCACGGGCGGCTGCGGCTGCGTCGACGGCAGTCCGGCCGAGTCCTGCGATTCCGGCGGTGCGGTGTTCTCCGGCACTACCTCGATAGACACCCAGCCGTGATCGGTGAGGATCTCCACCCACGCCGTCGCGTCCCTGCCGTAGATGTCCACAGTGCCCTCGTCACTGGGTTTGAAGCCGACGGCAACGCGGGAGGGGAACCCGAGCTCCCGCGCCATAAGTGCCGCTGCCGCGGCAAACTGCTCCTGATCACCGACCAGGAACTCAGCGCTGAACAGCGCATCCAGACGTGAACTCGAGTGCCCTGCGCGGGATGGCGGCTCGTCTTCTTCCACACCGTGGCTGAGATATCCCTCCTCTTCGAGCGCATCGATCAGCAGTTGCAGCGACTCCCCCGGCGACTGGTCGATCGTGGAACGGGCTGCGATCCAGTCGAGCGCGGACAGCGGCAGCTGGTTGCCCCGGTCGACAGACCCCGCCGGCTCGAGATCGCTGATAGGGGGCGTTTCATCTTGCGAGTCGACGGTCAGCGAATACCCGTCCCCCTCCCGCAGCCCGGCCAGTGCGACGGTTGTCGCACCTTCATCGGCCATCATCAGCGACTGCGACAAGTCTGATGATCTGGGCCCTGCGAATGCAATGGACTCCGGCTCCCCGACCGACGGCAGCCACACGCCTTCGTATCCCTGGATCGTGAAACCGAGCTGACGATCCGCATGCTCCCCGGTCGCGCGGCCGCTCGTTCGGATCAGTCGGCTTGTGTCGGCCGCGAACACCTCTCCCGTGTACACGGAAAGCGAAGCGATCGAAATAAGATCGCCATCCTCCACACCCGTAACCGTCATCAGCACCTGATCGCGCGTCGGATCTTGGAAGTTGCTGCGGAATTCGGCGAGTGGGCTCGCTGCCTGCAGCGAATCCCGTGGAAGTGGCGGATGCTCGCGCAGGACGACGCGATCCCCCAGCGACGCGACGGTTGCCGCCCCCACCCCGACGGACACGGCGAGCAGCGTCGCAAACGCTCCGTACACGAGTCGTACGGGCAGGGATGACACAGTGCGATCGGCACGACGCCTGCGCCGCGCCTGTCGCAACGAGGCGACCGACGCGACGACCGCGATCGCGAAACCGATGGTCAAGAGCAACGGTGCGGGAACGGGCGGACCCCACAGCAATGCCCAGAACATGACCGAAAGCGGCATGAGCATCGCCAGCTCACCGTGCTTCGTGCGCAGGATCATTCCGGCTCCGAGCACGGTGCTGACGAGCACGAGCACGATCGGCGCCATCAGCAGCCCATCGTCTGTACCTACCGGGAGATCGATCGTCGTGATCCGGCGCCACGATGTCCAGATCGCCGTGTACACACTCACGATCGTCTCGAATGCGCTACCGGAACCGCGCGCCGTGTTCGGAGCAGCCAGCGGAATCGCCAGCACGACCAGTACTGCGACGGTAAGCCCCACCTGCGTCAGAGCGCTCCAGCGTCGCAGATAGGCGGCGCCCGCCAGCAGCGCGCCCGCAATCATGGTCACGCCCGTGGCCACCCAGAATTGCGGTGTCGCGTAGATGCTGTAGCCCATCGCGGTGGCTGCCGCGAGCGCTATGCAGTAGAAGGATGCCGCTGCCAGGCGCCCCGATATCATGCGCGCACCCCCGTGGAGATGTTGCGCGTAAGATCTTCCAGCACACCGATCGTCAGGGCGGGAACCGTGCCGAGCTTCGAGATGCCGGGGCTCGCTCCCTCGTCGACACGTATGATGACCGGCTCGACATCGACGGGGACGCGCGCGATGGCCTCTCGCAGTGTCCG
>DXDC01000036.1 GCA_019115685.1 Candidatus Agrococcus pullicola | reverse complement strand
AAATGCGGCGGGATGCTGCGGCTTGAATCGCCAGCCGGTGGCTCTACTTTGATAACTTCTGCACCCATGTCTGCGAGCATCTGCGTACCGAACGGCCCGGAGAGGAACGTGGTGAAGTCAATGACGCGCATGCCATCGAGAAGGCCATAAGGTTCACGGGGCGAAGTCATCGAACGCTCTCGAAGATATGAATCGAGCAGGCGCCGTGGTCGAAGCCCGCTATGCCCCCTCCGGTGACGTGCGTCATCGCCGTGCGTGCACCCTGGACTTGCCGGGCACCCGCACGATCGGTCAGCTGCCATAGCATTTCGACGATCTGCGCGACACCGCTCGCTCCGACGGGATGCCCTTTGGCCAGCAGCCCGCCGGACGGATTCACGACGACGTCGCCACCGTAGGTGCTCCTTCCTTCGCGCAAGAACGGCACGGCTCCGCCGCGCTCAGTGAAGCCCAATGCCTCGTAATATACGAGTTCAGCGATACTGAATGCGTCATGGAGTTCGACGGTGTCGATCTCATCTGCGCCAAAGCCCGCAGCCTCGAAGGCATCCTGGGCGCAGTGCGCCGAGATCTCCGGCCATAACATGTCTCGAAAACCCTCTACGAACTCGCCCGAATGCAACTCCGACGCCGCAACGCGCATCGCGGCGGGCACCTTGTGCTTACGGTAGGCGCTCTCAGACATCACCACGACGGCTGCCGCACCGTCACCGGTAGGGCAGCATTGCATCAGCGTTAGCGGATCCGCGATCGGCCTCGACATGAGCACCTCCTCGACCGTAACCTCCGACTGGAACTGAGCGAACGGGTTGAGCCTGCCGTGCTTTCGTGCCTTGACGCTCACGTGTGCAAGATCCGTACGTGTGGCGTCTCTTTCGTGCAGGAACCGCTGTGCGCGCATCGCGTAGACGGCGGGCATGACAATCCCCTGCTGGACTTCGGGGTCCTCTCCCACGAGAGGCAGCGTTCCGCCGCCGAACTGCGTGAGCCGTTCGACACCGACGACCAAGGCCACATCCACTTCGCCGGCTTCGATGGCATTCACCGCGAGATGCATGGCGGTCGCGCCTCCCGAACACGCGTTGTCGGTGTTCACGATGGGGATGCCACCGAACCCGATCTCTTTCGAGATGCGCTGCCCCGTGAGCATACCGCCGAATGCGTGTCCGCAGTACATTGCTCCCAACTGCGATTTGTCGATACTCGCGTCTTTCAGCGCACCCAGTACCGCCGGAACGGCAAGATCGGGATAACTCGACTCCCTGTGCTTGCCCATGCGAATCATCGATCCGCCGACGACGTATGCATTCTCTTTCTTCACGACTTCGTACCCTTCACGAACGACCAGCCGACCGGACTGGATTCTGAAACTGCTGCCCGGACCGGAACGTCACATGCGAGCGCCTCCGGCGTGAGTTCCACGATGCCGAGGACTCGCAACCCTCCCGTGAACTGCACCGCGAGATCGACGTAGCCGAGTGTGTAGGGCGCCTCGAATGTTGGTGAGACGGCCACAGTCGTATAGGAGTACAGATTCCCCTTCGCTTCGACCCGCACCGGCTCGACTGCGGACGAATTGCACGTCCTGCAGACATCAACGGGAGGATAGAAGCCTGCACCGCAAGCCGTACATTCGCTGCAGTCAAGCTTGCCTTCCGAGAACAGGTCGGCGATCCGTTCATACTTGCGAGTCTGTGGTTCGATAACCACTTGGCCGGCGATGTCGCCTGCCAAAGCCTTCTTCTGCTGAGAATCGTCACTCATACTTACTCCAAAACTCTTTGAGTGCTTGCGCCATCCGATGAGGTTCCTCGACGAACGGGGTGTGCCCGGATCTCGGAAACTCAATTGGCGGTTCGGTGTCGATCGCATCCGCGATCCGCTGCATATCCGCAGTGGATTTCGCGACGTCGTGGCGGCCGGACATCAGTCTCACCGGACATCGGACACGCTCGACGTGTCGCCATAGGTCCGTACGCGCGAACACGGCGTCGGCCGAGGCGAGCACGTCAGTCGTGTGTCGGGAGAATTTCGCCGTCCAATGCTTGAACAGTGGCGCGCCGCTGTTCAGGAATTCCTGCCCAAACATTAGTTCCGCGACCAAACGGCCCCGCTCGTCACCTTGCGCCGCTCGGAAGCGGTCCGCAAATGAGGCGAACAGTTCGGGCCGCGACTCCCGGTCCGCGGTGGCTGCAGACCACACCGTGGTACGGACGAGGTCTGGACATTCCGCCGCGACGATCATGGCCACGTAAGCCCCCATCGACGATCCCACAAGATGCACGGGCCGATCGAGGTCCTCGATCAATTCGATCACGTCTTCAGCGAGTCTCTCCAGATGCAGCGGTCCCGTGTCGGTCGAACGCGATCCTTGCCCTCGATGATCGGGGCATACGAAATGCCGCCGGCACAAATTCCTGACGGGATCGAACATCGAGCCATTGAAGAACAGCGAGTGCAACGCTACAACGGGGGTCGCAGTCACAAGACGGCCAGCCAATCAGCTGTCAGCTGCCGGGACACCGAGAAAGCTCTCGTCATCGAGGCCGAGAACGAGCGCGGTGAGCGCACCGAAGTAGCTGTAGTGGCGCATACCCATGCTCAAGCCCGTCGCGGTGTGCGTGAAGCTCGACTGGATTTGCCCTCCACCGAGACCGCGATCGGCTCCGGCCGAGGCCTGAATGTTCGAGAAATGGACCTCAATCACAGGTCGGCCGGTGTCCTCGAGTGCGTGCCGGACGCCTTCACCTTTGGTCGTCAGTCCAGCGGGGTTGATGATGAAACCGTCGACACGCTCACCAGCGTCGTGAATGTATTCGAGGATGAATCCTTCATGATTCGAGTCGAATGTCTCGACTTCGACTCCGAGTATTTCTCCGAAAGCACGCACCTGCTGCTGCAATCCGGCAAGCGACGCGAGGGCACCATATACCTTCTTGCTCCTACGGCCGAGGCTAGACATGTTGGGCCCGTCGATGACGGCGATGATGTACCTGTCCGACTTTTCGCGGATAGCACCGTTCTCGAACATCGTTGTTCCCTCCTCAGCTAAACCGGAGCCCCGCGTCGACGAGGAGTGATTGCCCCGTGACGTAGCCCGCATC
>DXDC01000320.1 GCA_019115685.1 Candidatus Agrococcus pullicola | reverse complement strand
GTGAAGACACCGGCGATCCGTTCTCGCTTGAGCAGACTGCCCCGGCCGCCCCTGGACACGGTGACAGACTCGGCGCCGACCGTCACGATGCCGACGTCCTCCTGCCACTGCGATGAGAGCAGGAACCCGACGATCAGTCCGGCGATCGTGAGTAGGGGTATGGCCCACACGAGCGGCAAGCTGCCCGCCAGTCGAAGGAGGCCGGGAGCGTCCCCGACGAAGCCGAGCAGCCATCCCACCAGCGGCCCGACGATGAATGCGGCCCCGAATCCGACCGCAGCGCCGACGAGGTGGAACGCGACGATCCACCGCTTGGGTACTCGTACGGTTACGGGCTCTTCAGTCACTGTCATCCTTTCCGCTCGGTGCACGTAGGTAGCCGAGGGCCGTACGCCGTACCTCCGCCGTCGGTGCGCGCCCTTCTTCTGCCCCGAGATACGCACCATCGACAATGGTTTGCAGCCAGGCCGCGGCCCGCTCGGGCTCGAGTGCGGGATCAATGCTCCCGGTCGACTGGCCCCTTGCGATGAGCGATGCGAGTCCAGTGCGCACGACTTCCCCGGTGCGCGTCACGATCTCCATGAGCTGCGGGTCGTGTTTGACCCTGCGCACGAGCTCCACGACCATCCCCGCGGCACCTGGTTCGGCGGCGTCTTCGACGAGTGCGTCCAGAATCGCCAGGATGCCCTCCACAGCATCCGCAGCGTCCCCCCACTCCGCCATCAGGGATTCGACGGTCGGCAGATCCTGTTCGAAGACCGCCCTGAACAGCGCGGCTTTATCGCTGAAGTAGTAGAAGACGCTCGCCGCGCTGATTTCCGCCTCGGCAGCCACCAGGGCGACACTCGTGGCTTCGTAGCCGTGCGTTGCGAAGAGCCGGCCGGCGGCAACCGCGATGTGCTCGCGCTTCCGTGCGATGCGTTCGGGGTCCGCGTTCCTGGCCATGCTGCTCCATTAATTATCTGATTGGTCAATCAAAGAATAGTGGATGCACCTTCCTTCGGCAAGGAATTCAACTTCTCAGCCTCCCTAGCCCAGCGGCCCGAAGCCCAGCGTGCCGAGGCCGTTCACGCCCAGCCAGATGCCCAGCAGGAACAACACCAGCCCGATCGTGCCGTTCGCGTGACGACTCATGAATGCCTCGATTCGCTGCAGCGGCCGCTCGAGAGCTTTGCGTGCGACGAGTCGGCCCACCAGCAGTACCAGGGCGGGTGCGAGCATGACGAGGCAGTAGAACACGATCATCGCCGGAGCTATCGGGATGCCCGGATCCGTCGCCGCGACCAGCCCGATGCCTGCCAGATAGGGCAGCAGCGTTGCGATTTCGAGCGCTACCGCGGTCAATGCCAACGTCAGCAGCGGCATCCACCCTCCCTGTGATCCTTCGCCTATCGCCCGCTCACGGAATCGCTGCACTCGATCGGCGGTGCCGCGTCCCTGCGCAGCCTTGGCCTCTTCGCGTTGGCGCTTGCGCTCTTTTCCCGCCTTCGTCATCGGGTCGATGCGGAGACTCAAGAGGATCATGCCCGCCGCGATCGCGACCTGCACGACCGAGAACACGGGAGCGCTCCCGGCATCCGCAAACCACTCGAACAGTCCATCGCCGAAGACGGTCAGGAGTGAAAGCAACCCCAACCCGATGGCGGCGTAGGCTCCCCCGACGACCAAGAGGTAGACGAGGATTCGCCCCACCCTGAGCCTGCCGGGGGCCATGAGCAGCCAAACCGGAATCAAGAGCGTGCCGAAGCTCGTGGAGTCCAGCAGCGCAAGCACAGTCAGCACACCGAAGACCGCTGCGATACCGCCGACGCCCGCTGGCAGCAGAGTGTCGACGAGGCTGTCGAGCCCACCGGCGCCGGAAGCGCTGAGGGCAGGCACGGTTTCCGCAACAGTTGCAAACATGACGACCATCCTGATCGGAGTCGACGGGGACGGCATCGGCAGAAGGGTTGAACACCGAAAGCGGTCTACGACTTTGGTCGGAGGCACCGTGCACACCGATGTGGTCGAATATCGACATGACTTTCAGCACGCGCGGCGAGGAGTCCAGCGGCGAGCGCCGGGCCCCACACGGGGTTCAGCCCCTTCGCATGCACCTGCAGCGCCTCATAACCCTCGCACTGGCCTTCATGTTCGTGGCGATGGGCTGGGTGGGCGACCTCAATGCGCCCTGGTGGGAGGCGATAGGGCTCGTTCCGCAAAACTGGTGGCACGCCATCACGGTTGCCCTGATGATCATCCCGATAACCCTGCGCACACGTCGCCCAGGACTAGCGTTGACGCTCGGCTTCCTGATCACGGCCCTCGATCTCTCCATCGGCTTCAACATGGGGATCCTGCTGTGCTTGAGCGATCTCCTCTACAGCTTCGCGTTGCGCAGTGAGCGCAGGTCGGTTCGTGTGACGATGCTCGTGCTCTCGGTGTTCCCGACCGCGGCCATCGGGCTGATGTTCTTGCCTTCGGTTCGGGCCGACGGTGCCGTCAGCATATCGCTGCTGTTGTTCGCGGTGCTGCTGCTGCCGCTGTGGTGGGCCTCCGAGGTGCGAACGGGGCACCCCATCTGGCAGGAGTCGGACACTCGCGAGCAGCTCGAGGCAGAGCGCCACGCGTCGGTGCTGCGAGCGCAGGCCGTCAAGCGCCGTGCCGCCATCGAGGCGGAGCGTCGCAGCATGGCGCGCGAACTCCACGATGTCGTCTCGTCGCAGGTCTCGGCCATCGCGCTGACCTCCGGTGCCGTGCTCAACGCCGAGCCCGACACCGATCGCGACCGCGCGGCGCTCGAAAACGTGCGGCGGACATCCGTCGAGGCGCTCGACCAACTCGGCGAAATGGTTCGACTGCTGCGCGGCGATGCTGCCGACCCGGATGCCCGGGAGGACGGTGATGAGCCAGATCGCGCTGGTGAGATCGCCGGATACAGTCGGCTGCTCGAGTCGACCACGTGGCAGGACGTGATCGAGCGCGCTCGAAACCACGGGCTGATCGTCGAGGAGAGCGGGCATCCGCCCGAAGAACTCTCACCGGCACTGCACCACGTGCTGCTGCGCGTGCTGCAGGAATCGCTCACGAACGCCCTGAAATACAGTGACGGGGCTGCCGTCGTCGAAGTCAGCAAACGACAGCACCGACTGCTGTTGCGCATCACGTCGGCGACGCCGAGAACGGCCAATGAGGTCGGTCTCGGCTCCGGCACGGGGCTCATCGCCATGCGCGAGCGAGTCGAGCTGATGGGCGGGAAGTTTCAAGCGAAGCCTCGAGCCGACGACTCGAAAGAAGCATTGCCGAGCACCGAGTCGGTCGGGAGCCGCTGGGTCGTTGAGGCCGACCTGCCCCTCAGAGAACCGCGTTAATGCCACTCGGCCCGAATTACCGACAGACTGGAACAGCATGAGCACAGAACCCATCACCGTCCTCCTGGCAGACGATCACGCGAGCATTCGCGCGGGCCTGCGTCTGCTGCTCGACACCGCGGAGGGTATCGAGGTCGTCGGTGAGGCCTCGGACGGTGCGACCGCGATCCAGCAGACCAAGGCGCTGCAACCGGATGTCGTGCTCATGGATGCGCGGATGCCCGGCACGGACGGCATCGCCGCAACGGCCGAGATCGTTCGCGACCACGCCGCAGATGTACTGATGCTGACGACCTTCGATCTCGACGAGGTCGTGTTCGGCGCGCTTCGGGCAGGAGCATCCGGGTTCCTGTTGAAATCGGTCGAGCCCGCGGAACTCATCGATGCGATTCGCAGCGTGGCTTCCGGGGACGGCGTCATCGCTCCGGCCGTGACGCGAAAACTGCTGCGGGCCTTTGCTTCCGAGCCCGACTCCGGGGAGCAGCAGCCCGACTCGGAAGAACAGGCCGAGACCGGGGGGTCGGCGACCCCAGCGAGTCCCGAGCCGGCCCAGCTCCTCACGCCGCGCGAGCTCGATGTGCTCGCGGCACTGGGACGCGGCCTATCGAACCAGCAGATCGCCGACGCCCTAGTCATCAGCCTTGCGACGGTGAAGACGCACGTGTCGAGCGTGCTCTCGAAACTGCACCTGAGCTCGCGCATGCAGGCGGCGATCTACGCGCGCGAGACCGGGCTCGCGTAGGTATCCCACCGATGCACGCTCGCAAGGGTACTATGTATTACAGCTATTACGTAGTAGGAGCGAGTATGAAGCTGAACAGCAAGGGGCAGGTGACGATTCCGGCAGAGCTGCGTCACAGTCACGGCTTCGTCGAAGGAGATGAAGTCGAAGTGGTCGCCGACGGTGCGACGCTGAGGATCGTGCACTCTTCTCATGGTGCGACGAAGGGCGAAAGAGTCGTGCAAAGGATGCAGGGTCGAGCTTCGACACGGCTGGGGACCGATGAACTCATGCACCTCTTGCGCGATGACTGAATCAACGTTGGTCGACTCGAATGTTCTCCTCGACATCTTCACGAATGACCCTCGCTGGTCGGAGTGGTCGAGCGAAGCACTTGCCTCCGCGCTCGACCAAGGCCCTGTCGTCATCAATCCCATCGTGTACGCGGAAGTCTCGGTCGGGTTCGAGCGAGTAGAAGAGATTGACGACCTACTGCCCGCACAATACTTCGTACGCGAACCGCTGCCGTGGTCGGCCGGCTTTCTCGCCGGAAAGGCGTTCCTGGCCTACCGCCGTCGAGGCGGATCCCGACCAACACCGCTCCCGGACTTCTACATTGGTGCGCACGCCGCAGTGTCCGGGCACCGGCTCCTGACCCGGGATCTAGGGCGGTACGCAACTGCATTCCCGAAGCTGGAGCTGCTTACGCCGTAGCGCTCGCCGCACCATCGACGTGGCCACGGCTTTCCAGCACGGCCCGGGCGGCGTGGTAACCGCCGAGTGCGCTGACACCGCCCCCTCGGCGACTGCCGGCTCCCGCCAGCAGGACTCCCTCGTGCCGGCTCTCCACACCCCAGCGCTGCGCCGGTGAATCGAGCGGTTCGTCGTCCTCGGCAAAGGGCCAGCTGAGCGGCCCGTGGAAGATGTTGCCCGCTGTCATTTCCAACGTGTCCTGGAGGTCGAGGGTCGTCTTCGTCTCGACGCAGAGATTGCCGTCGGCATCACGCAGAATCACGTTCTCTATCGGTTCCGCGAGCACGCTCGACAGCGAGTCGAGTACGCGCTGCTGCAGCTCGTTTCGTTCGACGTCCGTGCCGGTGATCAGTCGATGCGGTACGTGCAGCGCGAAGACCGTGAGCGTCTGGGCTCCGCTCGCCCGCAGCGCCTGGCCGAGGATGCTCGGGTCGCTCAGCGAGTGACAGTAGATTTCAGCGGGCATCGGCTCCGGGAACCGACCCTCCTGCGCTTCGCGGTAGGCGCGCTGCAGCTGCGAATAGCTCTCGTTGATGTGGAACGTGCCGCCGAACGCCGCCTCGGGATCCACGCCGTCGCGCAGCTCGGGGAGTCGATCGAGCAGCATGTTGACCTTGACCTGCGCACCCTCGACCGGCTCAGGGTCGAATCCGCGAATCAGGTCCAGCACGGCCGGCGCAGCCGCCCAGAGCACGTGATCGGCACGGACGCGATGCTCGCTTCCGTCTTCGAGCCACGTCACCTCTCCGTCTCGCACGTCGATCACTTCGGCGCCCGTGCGGGTCCGTGCGCCGGCTTGCCTGGCGACTCGCTCGAATTCTGCGCTGACCTTGCCCATGCCGCCGACCGGAACATCCCAGTCGCCCGTTCCACCGCCGATGACGTGATACAGGAAGCAGATGTTCTGCTGCAGGTCGCTGTCGTGGGCATCGGCGTAGGTGCTGATAAGAGCGTCCGTCAACGCGACGCCGCGCACGAGGTCGTTCTCGAATGTGCGCTCGAGCACCTCGCCGAGCGGACGTTCGAGGAAGTCGCGAACGGTGTGGTCATCCGCGACAGCCTTACGGACGTCACTCTTGCGAGGAAGCGGCTCGGTCATGGTGGGCCAGATCGCCTCGGCGAGTCGCGCGGTTCTGCCGTAGAACTCGCGCCAGGCGGTGGCATCTCGCTCGCCACGGACAGAAGCGAAGGATGCTGCGCTGGCGGCCGCATCCCCGTGATCGACGAGCAGTCCGCTATCGGTTCCGGGCAGCGGGGTGTAGGACGCGTACCGACGTCGTACGAGTTCGATATCCAGCCCCAGATCGTCGATGATCCGCTGAGGCAGGAGACTCACGAGGTAGGAGTATCGCGAGAGTTTCGCATCCACTCCAGGGAACGCGAGCGCCGAGACCGTCGCGCCACCGAGGTGCTCCTGCCGTTCGAGCAAGAGCACCGATAGGCCCTCGCGGGCGAGGTAGGCGGCAGCGGCGAGACCGTTGTGGCCCCCGCCGACGATAACCGCATCGACACTGGCGCTATGTACTGCATCGGACACAGGAACAACTCTAGTGCGCCCGCATCACTCGTTCGGCGGAAACATCACGCTCCCGCACGATCGTGCCACTACGCGCCGATGCCCTGCTCGAGTCGTTCCGAGCTCCACCACTGCACATTGCGGCCCTGGCTGTCTTGGAAGTCCGTGACGGTGTTCTCCGGGTCGACCAGCACGATGCAATAGCCCTCGTCGAGCAGCTTCGTCGCCATCTCCGAGGCCGTGCGACGGGCGACCGGCAGCACTTCGTCGACGCGACTCATGTCGAAGATCACGAGCTCGGTCTTCGGCGGGTTCTCGACGATCTCGCGCGTGAGCGATTCGATCGAGCTGAGCACCATGTCGCCCTGCAGCACGTAGATCGTGGCGGGCTCGCCTTCGACGTCTGCAACCCTGGTCTCGCGCAGCGATGATCTGGCCGGCCGCCCCGCATCCATGAGGTGCAGGCCGAGGTCATCGGACAGCCGGTGCATCATCTCGACTCCACGCGCGCTGTTGCCGTGCGCGTCGAGAGGCGGAGAAAAGACCGCAACACCGACCTGCCCGGGGAGGATGCCGATGATGCCGCCCGCGACTCCGCTCTTCGCCGGGATGCCCACAGCGGACAGCCAGTCGCCGGCAGCGTCGTACATGCCGCAGGATGCCATGACGCTCAGCACATGCTTCGTAGTTTGCCTGCAGAAGATCCGTTCACCGGTATTCGGCTGTACGCCGGCGTTTGCCAGTGTCGCCGCCATGAGCGCGAGATCGTGAACGGTAACGGACGCGGCGCACTGTCGAATGTATCCTTCGACGGCGACCCGAGGGTCCGTCGCCATGGCGCCCGACGAATGCAGCAGATACGCAAGGCCCATGTTGCGCGCACCGGTTTCCATTTCAGAATTCGCAACCGCCTCGTCGATGTCGATCGACCGCTCTGTCAGCCGGGAGAACAAGTCGATCATGCGCTCTGTTGCGGTGTCACCATCGCCCGTCAGCAGTGCGTGGGTAGCGATCGCACCCGCGTTGATCATGGGGTTGCGCGGTTTGCCGCTCTCAGGGTCGAGCGAGAGCTCGTTGAACGCTTCGCCGCTCGGCTCAACGCCGATGTGCGAAAGCACTGTCTGCAAACCGAGATCCTCGACGGCGAGCGCGTAGGCGAAGGGCTTCGACATCGATTGAATGCTGAACTCGTGACCTACGTCTCCGCTCGCATACACCGTGCCGTTCACGGTGCATAGCGCGACGGCAACGCGGTTCGGGTCGGCGGCTGCGAGCTCCGGAATGTAATCGGCGACAGCGCCAGCATCGAAGTCGTCCGTCCGCTCGAGGACGTCATCGAGGTAGTCGAGGATCGGTGACCGCACGGTACTCAGCCCTCTCGGATCGTCATCTTCGTCAGCAGGTCGCCCTCGCTGCGGAAGGCGAAGCGGCTGAGCCCATTGGCGTGATTACTGCGCCAGTCGGCGATGACGACGACCTCTCCGTTCTCCTCGAACACCCGCTCGGGTGTCATCGTGCCCTTCGCGCCTATGAACTCCTTGTCGCTCCAGCCCTTGATGGCGTCACGACCCAGGAAGACCCTCCCCCAATCATCGACCTCGCCACTGGGCGTAAAAGCATTCAGGAAACCCTCCTCATCGTGACGATTGACGGTCTCGATGAAGGAGGCGATGGGCTGCGGGATGCTGATGTCGGTCATTGTGAACTCCTTCGGTCGGCGTTGCTATCTCGTTGATATGCATTGCTATATCGTCGATACATTACGTACTATAGCAGTGTGACAGATACTGCGCACGGCGATACACGAACCCGGCTCTTGAATGCCGCGGCAGAGATGATCGCATCGGCTCCCGGAGAGGAGTTTTCGCTCCGCGCTGTCTGCGATGCCGCCGGGGTGAAGATGCCGACGCTGTATCACTTCTTCGGGAGCAAACAGGGGCTCATCGAAGCCGTCATCGAGCGCGGGTTCGACATGTATCTCGAAGCGAAAGCGACGACAGAATCCTCTGGCGACCCGATCCAGGACATCCGCGAAGGCTGGGATGCCCACGTCGCGTTCGGACTCGCGAACCCGGGCTTCTACACCCTCATGTACGGCAAGGTCAGACCCGGCCTCTCTCCTGCCGCGCAATCTCGCCCGAGCGAGATCCTACGCTCTATAACTCGACGCGCCTCCGACGAGCGTCGGCTGAGCGTGCCTCCCGAACAAGCCGCAACGCACATCCTGGTGACGAACATCGGCGTCACCCTACGACAACTCGTTACCGGTGAGGAAGACCGCGCGCTTTCCATCGCTGTACGCGAAGGGGTCATCGCCGCGATCACTGGATCCTCATCCAGCGACCCGGCTGGGCGCGGATTGATCGAAGCGGCCGCGGCGAATGTCGAGGTGCTCGGCAAATCAGAGACGCAGCTGTTCATCGAGTGGGCGCAGCAACTCGAGGCTTCGATGGAGGGCACGGGCGACGCGGGTCGAGCTGATTCGTGACACATCCGGCTATCTCTCACGGTAAAGCCCACCACACAACGCAATACTGCACCTCGAACCGAAACACCCGGCTCTTACTTCTACTGCGGTCATGGTACGAAATTTCGTTTGCGGGACATCCGGTCACATCAACCGGACCCTCGGAATCGGATTGATCGCGCTATCTCCCGAACGGTTGATCTCAGCCGCCGGACCCGCGCGGTCATGACGATCAACGACTACGTGCAGGCAAGCGCGCTCGCCACGCTCGGCGAGCGCGGCACGGAGAGCGAAGACGACCTTGGCCGAAATTGGCAGCAGCGACTGGCGGACATCGACCTCTCCGCGCATCCCGGACTCTCGCAGCGCATCGAGGACCCCTGCCGGAAGGCGATCGCAGCAGGTTCGCCGTGGGTTTCGACACCATCCTGGACGGCATTGCGGCCAGCACTCAGCGCATGGGCTGATCGCCCGGGTCCCGGCGGCAATCGAAGTTCACTCCCTCACCGGCCATTCTTGTCGCACAGCCTCCGTTGCCCTCCTCGCCAACCAGGTCTCGGCTCGATCGTAGGTCCATTGACACTCGATCGTAAGGGCCCTCCAAGAGCCGAGGCCGAAGTAGAACCAGAGTAGATCAGCGAGGCTTTCCAGGCCTGCATCAGCAGACACATGCTGGGCTTGGAGAAGCTGCTTCGCCGCATCATGAAGTGCTGTTCGGTATTCGCCGAGGATGTGCTCCCATGTAGAGGCTGCAGCGGAGTCCGCAGACCGGGACGCCAGAAGAAGCTCGATCGTGTCAGCGAACTCCTCAGTGTTGTTTCGCGTCCCCCTGGAGATCGCTCGGATCGCTTCCTCAAGATTGGATGCAGCTCGAACTGCCTTGAGGGTCTGCGGGGCAGCTGAGTTCTCTACGTCCGCGGTAAGCAGTACGTGCAGAATCTCCGACTTACTTCCAGCGCTCACATACACCGTCTTCAGGGCTACGCCCGCGGCAGCTGCGATGTCCGCCACAGTGACGTGACTGTACCCCTCGGATAGGAAGAGTGTCTTTGCGGCAGCGAGGATGTCCTGTCGCGTCCTCAGAGCTTCGCGCTCACGACGAGGCGAGCGGTACTGCCGTGCAGGTGTAGACATGCCATCAATCTACCTCATGCTCATGCATTCGTTACACATAACGTAACCTGAATATCGCGGGAACACTCGCGAATCCAACCCACAGACTGAAGGGATGGTTCGATGCTCGATGCGCATTTGAACGGCAGCGTGAACATGGAGACACCTCAAAAGGTGTTCGAGGCACTCAGCGACACCTTGGGCCCTCGACTACCTCGGTGGCCCGATGGCGAGACCAGAAGGAAGGAGTGGGTCAACAGCCTTGTCCCGTTCCTTCATGAGATTAAGGGGTTGGAGCTTGTAGAGCACCAACGCGTGGAGGAAGTCAGTTACGAGTTCCCGATCTTCACTCTCTCTGCGGGGTGGTCGGCGCAGGACCTGGACTTGTCACCCCTCAGGTTCGCCGAGACGGCGCTTGGCGGTTACCAGGCCTTCTGCCGCGCCCGTGCTGCAGGCCTCGTCCCTAAGAGTGCCCGTTTCCAAACTCAGCTACCGACGCCAACCGCTATCTTGGGCTTCTTCTTCGACCCCGCGCTCTTCGACGATCTGACCCCTGTGTTCGTTAGCCATCTGCGTCGCGAAATGGCGGTGATCACAGCTATCGTCCCACCGGCAGAGTTGGCCGTGCAGTGGGATGTCGCCCCTGAGCTCGCCTTTAGCCTGGGGGCATTGCCGGGTATCGCGCCAGTGCCTTTGGAAGTAATTGCTGACAGGCTGGCAGAGCTGGCAACCCTGGTTCCCGACGGTGCTCACCTTGGCTTCCACCTGTGCTACGGCGATCCACGGCCCGATTCAGACCCTCCTGGCAGACAGGTTGTTGCACCCGAGGATACATCGTTCGCGGTTGCACTCTGCGAGGCGATCAACGCGACGGTGGCGCGGCCCGTGGACTGGATCAGCTTGCCGATCCCGGCAGATCAGGCCGTTGATCGTACCTACTTCGAGCCATTGAAGAGACTTGCGTCACTCCCCCACACTCGAATCGTCTTAGGGCTCATCAACGACTCTGACGGTGTCGAAGGCAGTGTGAGGCGTACCGAGATGGCTAGGGAATTCCTTCCCAGCTTCGGGGTGTCTACCGTGTGCGGAATGGGGGCGGCGGAAGGCATCAGCGATTAAGCCGCTGCTGTCCCTGCACCGCGAGGTCATCGATAGGGTCAACCTCACTCAACGCTCGTGAGATGAGAGTGGGGCGGACGAGGCCTCAACCAACGTCCGCCCCACTCACAGGCTCGCATTACACAGCGCGTTGCAATCGCCGGCGCTCGAGCGGGATGGCAACTACATATCCCAGACCTCCGGCCAAGGCCAGCACCCAGAATGGACCGGGTGTGGGAAGCAGGAGCGCTGCTCCTGCAACGATCACCAACCAGCTTCCCAATGCGTAGTGCAATTGGTTTCGCCGCACCACGCCCTCGGCGATGTTGATCATCCCGACGACGCCTACGGGTCCTGCCGGCCACATCACGACCTGTGCTTCTTGGATGTCAAGAGTGGCCGCGAGTCCTGAAATAGCCAAGGCCAAGGCGATGAAGGCAGTTGCCCAGCTTGTGCCGAGCATCTGTTCACCCCAAGCTTCGGCCTCGTCTGAGCTGCCTCGCAGGTGACGAGTCGCTCGGAACGACAGGATGACACCCGGTATTACTCCGGCCGCGAGGAGCACATACGGCAACCAGACGGGGAAGGCAATGTACGGCTGTGGCCCTGCGAGACTGCGAACGAGCCGTGGCCAAGGAGGAAGGCGACAGCGAAGCTCGCGTACGCCGCGCGGTTATCGACCAGCTGTCGCGCCTGAGGCGGGGCTTCAGCCTCAGGCTCAGCGAGCATGCTTACCCGGTGCAGCACTGCCCTGATACTCATCGAGGGTATCGATGAGTTCGACCAGATCCGGATGGGCATCGAAGCGCCGCTGATGAATCTGGTGAATCTCATCCACGACGGCAGGATCGAAATCGTCGACGATATCGAACGACACGAAGCGGGAGATCAACGGCAGACCCATGCGGTCCATCTCAAGGTGCTCGGGATCATTCATCATGGCTTCGTACTGTTCGAGGGACTCGAAGCGAGACACCGCCGCGAACTGGAACTCGCCACCGACATCGCGGCCGAAGAGCCCGTCTGAATCCGAGGTCGAGCTCTGAGCAGACATGCCCGCGACGATCGCATCGACCGTCTCTTTCGGAACTTCGGGACGGATGGTGAAGCGAATGCAGTGATATCATCAGGAAACTCCTTGGTGAAGATTAAGTTCAGGAACTGGGTCGATCGGACGGCGGGAGGTCGGCGGGCGTCATCCCTGGCGGGCCCAGCACGACATCTCCCAGCTCGGCCGACACCTGAGCGAAGAGGTCAACGTTCATCTGCGTTGATTCGCCCGCCTCAGCGGCCGGTGTGCCTGCACGTGCGATGAGTTCAGCGAACCCTGCTGGCGAGGTGATATTCAGAGCCCTCGACCCTTCAGGACCCGATTGGACGGCGTGCGGGACGTGCATCGGGATCTTCACGAAGTCCCCAACCCCGAGCGTCAACGTTTCGTCACCGAGCCAGACTGTAGCCTCGCCCTCGAGAATGTAGAGCCTCTCCTCGTAGCGCGTGTGCAGGTGCAAGGGGGTGCGGGCTCCAGGCGTCTGTACCGAGTCGGTGACGTCGTAGGTGCCACCAGTCTCGTCTGCACTGGTCAAG
>DXDC01000319.1 GCA_019115685.1 Candidatus Agrococcus pullicola | reverse complement strand
GCCAGGTTCGCCCCCTCGTTACGGCCCTCACTGACGACCGCGCGGCCCGTGATCCAACACCCGCTATCGCCCTCCTGGTGGCGGCCCTCCAACACGATGAAATCGTCGGGCTGGAGGGATGCGGTGACGGTCACGATGCGCCCACCCGCTTCTGTCGTCAGCACCTCAGCGGGCGCCGCGACCGATTCGAGCGTGACGGGCGTTTCCGTGTCTCGGTCGTCGCCTTGCCCTTGCTCGATGGCTCGGGCAGTCTGCCAGTTCGCCAGGATGCCGAAGATGACCGCAACGACGAGGCAGGCGACGAGGGTCCAGATCCATTGGGGTCGACGCGCGACCTCCCAGAACCCCGGCTGCGAACTCACCCGTCAAGTCTACCGGGCCGGGGGACGGCTGCGACGCACCGGTAGCAGGAGCAACTCAGCCTCGTTCAGCGCGGCCCTTGCGCCGGAAGTCAGCCGTAGTACCGACTCGAGCTCCGCTCAGACGAAATTCCGATTCGGATGCGTCATCCCCCGGCATGATTTTGACGATCGAAACGGTGTCTACTCGGGCGGCATGGCAGGATATTCGAAATGACCTGGTTTCTGAACTTCCTGCGCGGCGGCGCCGTCGGCACCTCGGAAGCGCTCCCCGGCATCAGCGGCGGAACCGTCGCCCTGATCGTCAGGCTCTATGACGACCTCATCAACGGCGCAGGGCACGTGCTCGGCGGCATCCGCCTCACGTTGACCGACGGAGTTCGCGGTCGCGGCCTCGGGGCGGCCAAGGAGGAGTTCAAGCGCGGGCAGTGGAACGTATTGATTCCCGCACTGCTGGGTATGGCGACGTTCCTGATCATCGCAATCGTCATTCTCGAGCCCATCGTCCACAACCACACGCAGATCGTGTACGCGGCGTTCTTCGGCCTTGTCTTGGGCAGCCTGCCGATCCCCTATCAGGAATCCCGGTCACGATGGAAGCTCTGGAACTACGGGCTCGCGCTCCTGTTCGCCATCGCCGCTTTCCTGCTCCTCGGCCTTCCGCGCGTCGACGTCGTCATAAGCCTCTGGACGGTGTTCTTGAGCGCCGCAGTGGCGATCTGTGCGCTTGTGATTCCGGGGCTCTCCGGTTCGTTCATCCTGCTTACCTTCGGCATGTACGAACCGACCCTCACAGCGGTGCGCAGCGTCGATATCCCGTACATCCTGACGTTTGCGGCCGGGGCCGCCACCGGGCTCACCGCATTCGTGAAGCTGCTGCAGTACTTGCTGACCCACAAACGACACATCACCATGGTGATCCTCACGGGGCTCATGGCAGGCTCGCTCCGCGCGCTGTGGCCGTGGGATAATCAGGCGCTCGACGGCCCCGAAACACCGATGTTCGGGCTCATCATCGCCATGGTGATCGGCCTCGCGGTTGTGACGTCGATTCTGTGGCTCGAGCGTCGGCACACGCTGACGGCTCAGTCGCACTAGCGCGCACCCCTCCGCGTGGGCACACTTCTCGGTCTATACATGGAATGAACGCGTTATACGGACGTGTCGCCATACATGGACCGAGAAGTGCGCCCTGGGCCCAGGCAAGAAGCCGCGCGATGATTACTGCGCGTCGCTCGCTCGTGTACCGACCGTGGCCTGCGTCGGCAGGCTGCCCATCGGGATGATCTCCGGCGCTTCGAGGCGGGCACGGTCCGCAGACTCGTCATCCGGCAGCTGCTGGCTGTCGATCTCGGCCGCGACCCTTCTGTTGTAGGTATTGACCTCGCGTTCGACCTGCTCGGCATCCCAGCCGAGGGCAGCCGCCATGATCTCGGCCGCGACGGGAGCCGCCGCAACACCTCTGTCCCACGACTCGATCGAGATGCGGGTTCTGCGGGCGAGCACATCGTCGAGGTGCAGCGCACCCTCGTGCAGGCACGCGTACAGCACCTCGGCGCGAATGTAATCGTCTGCTCCCGGCAGCGGCTCGAGCATCGAGGGGTCGTCTCGTATGATCTCGAGCAGCTCGTCGGTGAGCACGCCGTAGCGATTCAGCAGATGCTCGATGCGGTGCTTGTGCACGCCGAAGGCCCTCGCGATCTTGGCCCGCTTGTTCCAGGCGGCCCGGTAGCCTTCCGCTCCCAGCAACGGAATCTCCTCCGTGCACGAGGGCGGCACCTTGCCGTCCATCGCCGCTGCCGCTTCGTCGATGGCGTCTTTCGCCATGACACGGTACGTCGTGAATTTTCCTCCCGCGATGATCACGAGACCGGGCACCGTGTGCGCAACGTGGTGCTCCCGCGAGAGGGATGCCGTCGAAGCACCCTCGCCCGCCGACAACAGCGGGCGTAGCCCCGCGTACACGCCCTCGACATCCTCGCGCGTGAGCTTCGTCATGAGGACTTCGTTGACATTGTCGAGAATGTAGTCGATGTCGGCCGCTGTGGCCGCGGGATGCGCTTTATCGAGTTCCCAGTCGGTGTCGGTTGTGCCGATGATCCAGTGCCTGCCCCACGGAATCACGAAGAGCACGCTGCGATCCGTTCGCAGCAGCAGCCCCATCGACGAGTGGAACCGGTCACGCGGCACCACAAGGTGCACACCTTTCGAAGCACGGACCCGGAACTGACCCCGCGTGCCGACCATCGCTTGCGTATCGCCGGTCCAGACGCCCGTTGCATTCACGACCTGACGTGCACGGATCTCGAACCGTTCGCCGGTCTCGAGATCGTGAGCCTGGACGCCGACGACGCGTTCGCCAACCTTCAGGAATCCCTCGGCCCTGACCCGGCTCGCGACGTGCGCGCCGTAGAAGGAGGCCGTGCGCGCGAGCGTCGAGACGAAGCGCGCATCATCGACCTGCGCGTCGTAGTAGGCCAGCCCGCCGATGATTTTGTCGGTGTCGAGGCCGGGAGCCTGCTTGACGAGCTGCTTCTTCGTATAGTGGCGATGCCTTGGAACGCCCGGCTTCATGAAGCCCGTGTAGCTGAAGGCGTCGTACATCGCCATTCCCGCGCCGATGTAGAAGCGCTCGGCGATCGGCGTCTGCAGCGGATACAGGAACTTCACGGGCTTCACGAGGTGCGGAGCGATGCGCTGCAGCAGCAGCCCGCGCTCGATCAGGGCCTCCCGCACGAGCGAGAAATTCATCTGCTCGAGATACCGGATGCCGCCGTGGATGAGCTTCGACGACCGGCTCGACGTGCCCGACGCGAAGTCTCTGGCTTCTATCAGACCGACGCGCAGGCCCCGCGTCGCAGCGTCGAGCGCTGCTCCGGCGCCGACGACGCCGCCGCCGATGACGAGCACGTCGACTTCACGCTCTCGCATGGAGGAGATCGCGGCTGCACGCTGTTTCGGGCCAAGCTTTCGAGAACGTGAGACTCGTTTGCGCTGCTTCGCGCTGCCGTTCATAGTGGCCCTCCCGTGTTTCAGCTCTTCAGCACCACGTCGATGCGCTGGAATTCCTTCACCTCGCGGTACCCGGTGGTCGCGAGCGCCGTACGGAGCGCGCCGATCAGGTTCGCGCTGCCGTCAGCGACTGGTGAAGGCCCGTTCAAGACGACATCGAGGTCGCCGAGCTGGTCGACCTTCACCCTGTTGCCGCGCGGCAGCTTCTGATTGTGCGCCTCCGGCCCCCAGTGCCAGCCGCGGCCGGGTGCGTCGGTTGCGCGAGCGAGCGCGGTGCCGAGCATGACGGCATCCGACCCCATCGCGAACGCCTTGACGATGTCTCCGGATGTTCCGAGTGAACCGTCGGCGATGACCTGCACGTAACGGCCACCCGACTCGTCGAGGTAGTCGCGTCGCGCAGCGGCGACGTCGCTGATAGCAGTTGCCATGGGCGCGTGGATACCGAGTACCGCGCGTGACGTCGACGCCGCTCCGCCTCCGAACCCCACAAGAACGCCCGCGGCTCCCGTACGCATGAGGTGCAGCGCCGCAGTGTAGGTAACGACACCACCGACAATGACGGGAACATCGAGCTCGTAGATGAACTGCTTGAGATTGAGCGGAGCGGAACCCTCGGTCGAGACGTGCTCCGCCGACACGGTCGAGCCTCGGATCACCATGAGGTCGGTGCCTGCGGCGAGCACGGTCTCGTAGTGACGAAGCACCTCTGCCGGGCTGAGGCTGCCGGCGACGGTAACGCCCGCCTCCCTGATCTCCGCGAGCCTCGCGGTGATCAATTCACCCTTGATCGGCTCCGCGTAGATCTCGCGCATCCGACTCGTCGCCTGGTCTGCTGGCAGCTGGGCGATCTCGGCGAGCAGGGGTTCCGGGTCCTCGTAGCGCGTCCAGACGCCCTCCAGGTTCAGCACTCCGAGACCGCCCGCACGACCCAGCGCGATCGCGGTAGCCGGGCTCATCACCGAGTCGGTCGGCGCGCCGATGAACGGAACATCGAAACGGTACGCGTCGATCTGCCAACTCAGGTTCACCAGTTCGGTGTCACGGGTGCGCCGGGTCGGGACGACGGCGACGTCGTCAAACGAGAATCCGCGGCGTCCGCGCTTGCTACGGCCGATCTCAATATCGCTCACCCCATCAGCCTACCGTCACGGCGGAAACGTCCATCGGCATCACACGCACGGTCGGGGTGCCCCTTGCCGACCGAGCCTCTGCGAGTCTTCCCACATCGGTGTCGGCCGCAGTTCCGGTCACCCGTGACAATCATTTTGTTAGCGACTAACATTATAGATGTGGTTACTTCACGATACGAGCGAACGCACAGGCGACTGATCGAGTGCGCCATGGACCTCTTCGAAAGCCAAGGGTTCGAGGAGACGACCGTGACGCAAATCGCCGCGAGGGCAGGGGTCACGGAGATGACCTTCTTCCGGCACTTTCCCAGCAAAGACCTGGTTGTCCTCACCGATCCTTACGATCCCGCGATCGCAGACAGCGTCGCCGCGCAACCGGCCGACGCGTCCGCGCTGATCCGCGCCGTACATGGAATCCGACGCGCGCTTGACGAGCTGCCGGAGCCGGAGTCGGAACTCGTGCAACGCAGGGTCAGGATCATCGCGGGCTCGGCATCGTTGCGCGCGAGGAGCGCAGAGGCCCATATCGCCACGCAGATGCGGATCAGCGAGCAGCTCGTCGCCGGCGGTGCCGATGTGCTGGTCGCTCGCACAGTGGCGGCGGCGGTCCTGGCCGCGCTCACCGCCGCCTTATTCGAGTGGGCGCGCGATGAGCGATGGACATTGCGCACCGCGATCGCCGGCGCGCTCGACGCCTTGGAGAGCCACGATGGTTGAACACCTGATCGTGCGCAATGCAACGCGAACGTTCGGAGCCGACGCAGGCCTGTTCGGTCTCGATCTGGGGGTTGCCGCCGGTGAAGTCCATGCACTCGTCGGCCTCAACGGGGCCGGCAAGACCACACTGATGCGGGCGATCCTCGGGATGCTCCGTCTGACGACCGGCAGCGTGCAAATCGAAGGTGTCCCGATCACGCGTCTGAGGGCACGGGCCTGGCGTCAGGTCGGGCACTTCGTGGAGCATCCCTTCGCCTACCTCGAGTTGACCGCCCACGAGAACCTTGCACTGGCCGCGCGACTCAATGGTGTGGACCCTGCGCAGGTTGCCGACGCCGTGGACTCCACGATCACCGATCTTGCTCTCGACCGCTACGCTCGGGTCGCCGCCCGCCGGCTATCACAAGGCAATCGGCAACGCCTCGGCTTGGCGGCCGCACTCCAGCACCATCCCGCGCCGATCATCCTGGACGAGCCGACGAACGCACTCGACCCCGCCGGAGTGATCCTCTTGCGCGAACTGCTGTTGCGCCGCGCCCGCGACGGTGCTGCGGCGCTGGTCTCGAGTCACCACCTCGATAAGGTCGCCCGGATCGCTGACCGTATCTCCGTCATGAACTACGGTCGGATCATTGGCAGCCTCGACCCCGGTGCCAGTGATCTGGAACGGTCTTTCTTCGACATGGTCCACAACGATGACGAACAGAGACAACCGTGAACCCCGCCGCAACCGCATTGTACGTGGAATACCGTAAAGCCCTCGCCTCCGCAGTACTGCGTACCATCACGATCCTCGTCGTCGCCGGTATCGCGGTACTCGCCGCAACGCTTACTGCTGCGGCGAGAGCCGGGAACGACCAAATCCTCGCCCAGCTCGGACCGCTCGCCGGCCATTCCGGCTGGAATCTACTCACTGGCGTCTCCGCGCAGATTACCGCGGCCGGAGCGCTGCTCGCCTTCGGCGTCGCGCTGAGCTGGTCCTTCGGCCGCGAGTTCACCGACGGCACCATCACCGGCTTATTCGCCCTTCCCGTCACCCGACCCACCATTGCTCTGGCCAAATTCGCCGTCCACCTGGCCTGGACCGGTCTCGTCGCGCTCACCCTCGCCGTCTTCGTCCTCGCCGCCGGACTCATCCTGAACCTAGGACCCATCGACAGCGACGTGTGGCACCAATTGGCTCGCCAAGGCATGCTGACCATCCTGACCGGTCTGCTCGCGGCCCCGGCGGGCTGGGCAGCCTCGCTCGGACGTGGTTCACTACCCGGCATTGCCGCGACCATCGCGATCCTCATCGCGGCGCAAGTCACCGCCATCGCGGTCCCCGGCACGGCAGCCTGGTTGCCGTTCTCAGCTCCGGCCCTATGGGCATTACAGCCAACGGCCGTTCACGCCGGGCAACTCGCTACCGTCGCCATCGTCCCGATCGTATTCGCGGTAGTGACCAGCGTCACCTGGCAGCGACTGCAACTCGACCGATAACGCGGCCACGCCGATAGCTGAGACACCTGACGCTCATGCTGGTGAACGCACCGCGCACTCCCAATTCAACGCCCGAGCAGCGTGCCGATTCGTGCGCGCAAGGCAGCGATTTCATCACGGATGGCCGCTGCAGTCTCAGTGTCAGCTCCGTGCTCTCGCAGCCAAGCCCTGGTGTCATGACGTAGCCGCACGAGGTCTCGATCGATCTCCGCACCTCGTAGTCGCTGTTGAGCCCGCTCATCCGTTTCGCCGCTCGCGCGCTGCGCCTTGAACGTCGCTTCGTTCGCCTCCCGCTCTTTTGCAGCGGCTAGATCGGCACGCAGGGTCTTCATCGCCTCCCGTACGTTGCCGCGCACCTGATCGGCGAGCGAGTGCACGGATTCGGATACCGAGCGCTCTAGCTCCACGATCTCCTCGGCGTGCGCCGCGACGTACTCGCTGCCCGCCTCTGTCAGTTCGTACCTGGTCGTCCGGCCGTGTCGTTCACTCGAAACGAGACCCTCAGCCTCGAGCTTGGCCAGCCGCGGGTACACGGTGCCCGGACTCGGAGAATAGGTGCCGCCGAATCGATCGGAGACCAGCTGGATGAACTCGTACCCGTGCTTCGGTCCGCTCGAGAGCAGATGCAGCAGGTACAACCGCAGGTCACCGTGCGCGAAGACCGCGTTCATCGTCGCACGACCGTCAGGTCACCGGAGACGCTGTGGCAGGCGATACGGATGCTCGGTTCGCCATCGATGCGCGGCGTCGCCTTCCCCTTCCCGGAGATGCCGTCGACTGCGTACTGCCCGCTCAGGCTCTTGAAGTCGACGCTCAAACCCGCCCCCTGCTGCACGCGCACGGTCGAGTCCCCCGAGACGCTGTTGACGCTGATCAGCTTGGGGTATCCGTCGATGTCGAGGAGCACGTTGCCGGACACCGTTTCGACGCTCAGATTGTCGCCGGTTCCAGCAACGGTCACCTCGCCGCTGACGCTGCGCAGTTCGAGGTGTCCGTCCAGGCCGTCGATGTCCACGCGACCGCTCGCCGTGTTGATATCGACGCGACCGGAGACCTGACTGAGCTGAACGTCCCCGGACACCGTGTTCACGGAAGCGCCGTTCAGAATGCCGCTTACGAGCGTTTCCGCGGACGTCGTGCCGATCTTCGCGACTGCGCTGCGCGGCAGCATCACCGTGACGGATGCAGACGTGCGCGAGCGCATGACGGACGCAGCGGTCGAGAAGGCATCGCGCCAGTTCCGCTTCGGCTGGTTGATCTGCAGCTCTCCTCTCTCGGCGGTCACGTGCACGTCGTGCTCGATGACCTGTTCGATCTCGATACGCGTATCGGCGCCGTCGTGACCGATGACGTTGATGTTGCCGGCGATCAACCCGACTCGCAGGCGCTCGATGCCCGCGACGTCGATCGTGCGGCTACCACCCGGCGGCACGACCCAGGTTTCAACGCTGAAGTCGGAGTCCGAGGTGTGGTGCGTGGTGTTCATGGCTTCCCAATCTCAAGATACTTTCGCGATATATCGCGTCTGCTACATTCACGATATATCGCGTTTGCTCCGAGTGCAAGCCCTCGCTTTTCCCGCGATTCCCACTGTGGCATCCACGCACGCGCCACCTCGGGCTCCGCGATTCGGGAGATGTCTATCCAGAAGTGTTCTGAGTAGGCGTTTTGCGAATCACCGGCGAGCACAAGCGATGGGCAGGAGAGCGCAGCCGATGATTGGCTCTGCGCGTCGACGGCGTCCGGATTTCACAGCCGGAATAGCCGGATGGGACGCGACGTTGTACGCTCGAGGAGAGTCGAGTGCTCCGAGATGCAGCGCAATTCTGCACCTGTGGTGATAGCCCACGAACCAGCAACACGCTGGCCTGGCAGGCGAAATTCCTGCGCAGACCGTCACAGTCGGGATGGGAGGAAGCACCCGTCAATCGACCCGCGCGCTCGCACGCGGGCTGCACGCGACTCCCGAACCAGCCGAAAAGGGAGAGCGATGCACATCACCGCCGCCGAGCAGAGCGCGATGACAGACGCGTTCGATCTCGCGCTGCGCGGACCCCGGGGCATCAACCCTCAGGTCGGCGCCGTCATCCTGAGCAGCGAGGGCAAGGTGCTTGCCACAGGATGGCATCGAGGCGCTGGTACACCCCACGCCGAGATCGATGCGCTCAGCAGAGTAGCGGCTCGTGATGCTCGCGGTGCGACCGCAGTCGTCACGCTCGAGCCCTGCAGCCACACCGGTCGAACGGCTCCCTGCACGGCGGCGCTCATCGACGCCGGCATCGCCCGGGTCGTCTACGCGCAGTCCGACCCCGGAATCGACAGCGGTGGCGGCGCCGAGCTATTGCGCGCCGCTGGCATCGACATCGTACGAACAGACAGCGAAGAGGGGCGCGCACTGATCAGCGACTGGCTGTTCGTGCAGCAGCACGGTCGCCCCCGCGTCACGGTGAAGTGGGCGCAGTCCCTCGACGCCCGAGGCGCGGCGAGCGATGGCACGAGCCAATGGATCACGGGAACGGCAGCGAGAGCGCACGTGCACGAGCAACGAGCACAGCACGGTGCCATCGCAGTGGGGACGGGAACGATCGTGGCCGACGATCCGCTGCTGACCGCTCGGCCGCCAGGTGTCGATATCCGCGATGGGGAGCAGCCCATCCCTGTCGTGTTCGGAACTCGGGACGTGCCCGCGACCGCCCGCGTCCGGCAGCACCCGCGCGAACTCCTGACCTTCGCGGGGCCCATTGCGCCCGCCCTGCAGGACCTCGCAGCCCGCGGCGTGCAGAGACTCTACGTCGAAGGGGGCCCGCGACTGGCAAGCGCGTTCGTCCGACAGGGTCTGGCCGATGTTATTCACGCATACATCGCACCGACACTGATCGGCGGCCCGTTCACCTCCACCGGCGATCTCGGTGTTGCCACCATCGACGAGCAGCACCGCTTGTCGGTCGACGAACTGACCCGACTCGGCGATGACATTCTGATCATCGCCTCCCCCACCGACCGAAAGGACACGTAGTGTTTACCGGCATCATCGAAGAGATCGGCGAGATCGTCGCGTTCGAACGCGAGGGAGCACACGCCCGCGTCACGGTTCACGGACCCCTGTCCGTCAGCGACGCGTCGCACGGCGACTCCATAGCCGTCAACGGCATGTGCCTCACCGTCGTCGATCACACCGAAGCGGCGTTCACGGCTTTCGTCATGGGCGTCTCGCTCGAAACGGGTGCTCTGGGTGACCTGCGCCAGGGCAGTCGCGTCAACCTCGAACGTGCCGCGGCAGTCGGCGACCGGCTCGGTGGCCACATCGTGCAGGGCCATGTCGATGGCACTGCCGTATTGCTCAGCGTTGATGCAGGCTCGGACTGGCATGTCTACCGGTTCTCGCTCAACGACGACATCGCGCAGTTCGTTGCGCGCAAGGGATCGATCGCCGTGCAGGGTGTCAGCCTGACCGTTTCGGACCTCTCGGAAGCGACAGCATCCGAACCGTGGTTCGAGGTGTCGCTGATCCCCGAAACGCTCACCGCGACCGTGCTCGGCGAACTCCAGCCCGGCGATCGAGTGAACATCGAAACCGACGTTTTCGCCCGCCACGTTGCGAGAATGCTCGAACTCAACGAGGCGCGGGAGGAGACGCCATGACCAACACGATCGCAGAAGCCCTCGAAGCACTGCAGCTGGGACGCCCCGTTGTCGTCGTGGACGACGAGGGCCGGGAGAACGAGGGCGACCTCATTATCGCGGCCGAGCGAGCCACCGCCGAGTGGGTGGCGTTCATGGTGCGCTACACCTCCGGTTACCTCTGCGCACCGCTGACCGGCGAGATCGCTGACCGGCTGGAACTCACCCCCATGGTCATGAACAACCAGGATTCGCGCAGCACCGCCTACACGATCTCCGTCGACGCTGCCGATCGCGACTCGACCGGCATCTCCGCGGATGACCGCGCCCATACCGCGCGCGTACTGGCCGACCCGGAAGCGACGGCGGCCAGCGTCATCCGGCCGGGGCACGTCATCCCGCTGCGGGCTGTGGACGGCGGCGTTCGCGAGCGCGCGGGCCACACGGAGGCCGGCGTCGAGTTGACGCGCATGGCGGGGCTGCAGCCGGTGGCCCTGATCGGCGAACTCGTGCAGGACAACGGCGAGCTGATGCGGATGAAGGAGCTCCTTGCGTTCTCCTCGGACCACGACCTGCCGCTCATCACGATCGAAGATCTCATCGCCGCGGTCGACGCCGGTGAAGTCGCGCCCGAGGATGCTGCAATCGTTCCCGAGGCGTCACCGGTCCGGTTCGAGGTCGAGACGACCCTGCCGACCGTGCACGGCACCTTCACGCTTCGCGCCTACCGGGATCGCAGCACGGGAGCCGATCACGTCGCCATCATGGCGGGAGATTCACTGCCGGATGAAGCACTCGTGCGCGTCCATTCCGAGTGCCTCACAGGTGAGGCCCTCGGCTCGCTGAAGTGCGAGTGCGGACCGCAGCTCAGCGCTGCACTCGAGACCATCCAGCGCGAGGGGGCGGGCGCCGTGATCTATATGCGCGGGCACGAGGGCCGCGGTATCGGCCTCATCAACAAGCTGCGCGCCTACCGACTGCAGGAGGGCGGGCTCGACACCCTGGATGCGAACGTGGCGCTGGGGCTACCGGCTGACGGTCGCGATTACCGGGCAGCGGCAGCCATTATCAAGGATCTTGGGGCGAACAGCGTGCGCCTCCTGACGAACAATCCCAACAAGGGGGCACAGCTCGAACGGCACGGCGTGACGGTGTCCCGCACCGAACCGCTCATCGTCGGGCTCGGCGAGTTGAATCAGCAGTACATGAATGTGAAGCGAGATCGCATGGGCCATCGCCTGCCCGAGCATCTCGTCATCCCGGCAGAGGAGAACTGATGGCAGGACACGGTGCCCCGACAGAGCAATCGATCGACGGAAGCGGGCTCAGCATCGCAATCGTCTACGGCCAGTGGCACGACGAGATCACGCAGGGCCTGCTCGCGGGCGCGCGACGCACGCTCGAAGCCGCGGGCGCGACCATCACTGAGCATCCCGTGCCCGGCTCGTTCGAACTCCCGGTGGTGTCGCAAGCGGTACTCGAGCGCGGTGCGGATGCCGTGGTCGCGCTGGGCGTGATCATTCGGGGAGCCACGCCTCACTTCGAATACGTTTCGTCGGCGGCGACACAGGGGCTCACCGATGTCGCTTTGCGCACCGGCAAGCCTGTCGGCTTCGGCGTCCTCACTCTCGACGACGAGCAGCAGGGGCTCGACCGAGCCGGCCTCCCCGGTTCGAAAGAGGACAAGGGCGAGGAGGCCGCCGCCGCGGCGATGGTCGCGGCTCTGGCGATTCGCAGTCTGGATTAGCGCGAGATACCCAGCACGATCAAAACAACACCGATCAACGCTGCGACAACCGCCGCCCACTGCATGGGAATAAAAAACAGCGAGTGGTAGCCCATTCGCTTGAACTCCGCTTGCCCGTCGGCAATGATGGCTTCGATCATCTGGTCGGATTCTGCCGCTGTTGTCGGAGTCACGTTGCGGTACGCGAGGCGTCCGCCTTCCGCTGCTTCCTGCAGACGGGGTCGCTCCTGCAGCGCCCATGCTTCGTACTTCTTCCGCGGCGACAGCACATTGAGGTACCAGCCGTGCAGGAACCCGAGCGCCGCCCCGATGATGATTCCGAACCCCACGAAGATAGTGGTGGCTCCTCCCGCGGGGAACATGAGGCCTCCGAGCGCGCCGAGGGCAATTGCGCCGACACCCGCATAAATGAAAACCAACACTCCCCAACCGCGCCAAACGATCACTGTGCATTCTCCTTAACCTGGTCGCTTAGGACGGAGTGACTATAGCGCACGAATTCGCGAGAAGACTGAAGCACGTTCACGGAATTCTCACGTGATCGCTCGGAGTCGCTCTTCGTCCGTATGACACCCGGAACCCGGGGGCAGACACGACATACAGGCGGCATCCACCTGCCACAGATCTCGCGGTCGGATTGGACCCAGCTTCACTTGTGAGGCTGGGCACATGCACCGAAGACTTCGAGGATCCACCATTGTCGCGCTCACGGTGACCGGTCTTGCTCTTTCGCTCGTGGGTTGCACGCTCGCCGATGAGCGATCCCCGTCGCCGACCCCGTCCGAAATCGCAGAGGTGGACTTCGAGGGCGAACGCGCGGTCGTCGCGATCGAGTTCTCGCTCTATCGGGCGACGCAGGACTTCGACACGAGCACCTATCGCGTCGAAGACAGTGATGCACTTCGAGCATTCGAAGCGCTGCTCACGGCTCACGGCATTCGGGACTACGAAACGGTGCTCACGGAGGAAGAGCAAGAAAGAACCGGCGGCCTCTCCCTGACTCTCGAATACATCGACGTCGGAGGAGAAACGCGCAGCGTCGATGCGCAAACGAGCTTTAACGATTTCGATATCGCGGTGCTCGAACTCACAAGCGAGTGGCACGAGACGGTTCTCGAACTCGGCACGGGAGACAACGAGGCGATAGCGGCGACCGTCGTCCCTTCGGATACTCAAGAAGCAGTCGACGTCACCGACACGGCAGCGCTCTCGGATCTGAACGAGCTCTTGCGGGATCACGGCATCCTCACCGGCTATGACTCCCCCATCCCGCTGGAGCCACCCACGCTCGGCCTGCCGGGCTACCTCGTCACGGCAGCGCTCGCCGACGGCAGAACGATAGAGATGGAGCTGCGACCGGATGCTCTCCCCGCCGCCGAGTTCGCACAGGCTGCGCTTCCCTGGGTCGAAGAGCAGCTCGCGTGAGCGCATTCAGCGCAGGAAGAGGGCCTTCAACCGCCTCGTGGCGAAGAAGATACCGACAATAATCATGATGACGAAGTACAGCAGGTGGTAGATCATGGCCTGCTCGAAGATGCCCGTCGTGAGCATGCGAATCATGTCGACGCCGTGCCACAGCGGCATCGCCATGATGACCCACTGCACGGGCTCCGGGTAGACATCGATCGGGAAGAACGTCGCCGACAGCAGGAACATGGGCATCATGATGAAGAAGACGAAGTCGAGATGCTGGAAGGTCTTCATAAAGCTCGTGATCGCCATGCCGAACGCCGCAAAACCAAATGCGATGATCAGTGCCGCGGGGATCGCGAAGATCGCGGTCCAGGCCAGGTTGAGCCCCATGAGTGTTGTCACGACCATGAATCCGCTCGCGTACAGCAACCCGCGGAAGAGCGCCAGGATGATCTCGCCGAGCGCTATGTCCAGCGGCCCGAGCGACGTCGAGAGCATGCCCTGGTAGAGCTTCGCGTAGTGCATCTTGAAGAAGACGTTCATCGTGGAGTCGTACACGGCGCCGTTCATGGCGCTGACCGCCATGAGCGCGGGAGCGATATAGGCGGCGTAGGAAACATCGACCCCGTGATACTGCACGGAGCCGATGAGCGCGCCCAGCCCGACCCCCATGGAGAACAGGTAGAAGATGGGCTCGAAGAAGCCCGTTACGATGATCAGCCAATTGTTGCGAGCGATGACCCGCATGCCCCGCGCGACGACGCTGCGGGTGTTCCTCGCGTACAGACCGGCGAGCATCCTGGGCCGTGCATCCGTCATGACATCAGCCGCTTCTTGAAGTGCCGCACCGATAAGATCCAGCCCGCTACCGCGAGCACAACGGGATACAGGATGTGCACCACGGTGAGCCAGAGCGCCTGCTCGGAGCCGTAGGTCGCGAGCCTGCCGAGCTCGGCGGTATGCCAGAGCGGGGAGATCCACCCGACCCAGTGGAGCCCCTCGTGGAGGGTTTCGAGCGGGAAGTAGGTGCCGCTGAACAGCGTCAGCGGGGTCATCACGAAGCGTTCTACGAAGGAGAGCTGACCCCGATCGTTGCGTTGCGTCGCGACCCACGACATGACGGCCGTGGAAATCGCGGTACCCAGCAGAATCGCGATGGGGATCATCAGCAGCCCTCCCCACCCGCGGATGATGCCGAACGTGTACATCGCGAGCATGTAGAAGCAGGCGGCGGGCACGTACCTTGCCATCGTCCCGAGCGCGAAGCCGGTCACGATCTGCGCGGGCGTCAGTGCGGTGTCGCGCATCCCGAGGAAGATCGGCATCCATTTGAAACCGCCGAAGACGCCGAACGTCGACTCTTGCGCGGCTGTCACCATGACTCCTGCCAGCAACAGCGCAGGAGCGATGAACTGCAGGTAGCCGACACCATCGACCGCGTTGTCGCCC
Source organism: Candidatus Agrococcus pullicola (assembly GCA_019115685.1). Classification (GTDB taxonomy): domain Bacteria; phylum Actinomycetota; class Actinomycetes; order Actinomycetales; family Microbacteriaceae; genus Agrococcus; species Agrococcus pullicola. The sequence continues at coordinate 2,388 of DXDC01000319.1, read as the reverse complement.
TGGTTTTGGTTCACGAGCACTCCGAGGCCCGCGCCGAGCCCGAGGAGGTACATGACGGGGCTGCCGATGCCGATGATGAAGAGCGAGCCGATGTAATTGCGCATCGCCCGGATGCGGTGTTCGGCGACGTACCACCACCCCCAGCGCCGCACGCGGCGGTACTCGGCGACCGCTCGTTCGCGGTCGCACTGGGGCTCGAGAATCTCGGTCATTACTCGATCAGGCTTCTACCGGTCAGTCGCAGAAAGACATCTTCGAGACTCGATCGGCGCACGAGGCTCGTAACGGGATGCAGCCCCCGCTCTCCGACTGCCGCGAGCGCCTGCTCACCGTTGTCGTCGTACACGAGCAGACGGTCCGGCAGCACTTCGATGCGCTCGCCTACTCCCGCGAGCCTGCTCGCCGCCTCCTCGTTCTTCGCGGTTCCGAATCTGACCTCGAGGACCTCACGGGTGGAGTAGGTACGGATGAGCTCCTTCGGCGAACCCTCTGCGACGATCTTGCCTTCGTCGACCACGACGAGCCTGTCGCACAGCTGTTCCGCTTCATCCATGTAGTGCGTCGTGAGCACGAGTGTCGTACCGCTGTCCTTGAGCCTGAACAGCCTGTCCCACAGCACGTGCCGCGCCTGCGGGTCGAGCCCCGTCGTCGGCTCGTCGAGCAGCATGATCTTCGGCTCGTTCATGAGCGCACGCGCAATCGTCAGCCTGCGCTTCATGCCTCCCGACAGCGCGTCGACCCTCGCCTGTCGCTTCTGCTGCAACTGAGCGAAATCGAGCAGCGCATCCGCCCTCTGACGCACGACTTTGCGAGGGAGACCGAAGTATCGGCCATAGACGAACAGGTTCTCCCAGACCCGCAGATCCTCGTCGAGATTATCCGCCTGCGGGACGATACCGAGTTGCGCGCGGATGGCGGGGCCGTTGTCGTTCGCGTCGAGGCCGAGCACATCAAGGCTCCCGGAGGTTCGCAGGCTGGTCGCGGCGATCATTCGCATGGTGGTCGACTTGCCGGCACCGTTGGGGCCGAGAAACCCGAAGGATTCACCGGGTGCGATCTCGAAGTCGATGCCGTCGACCGCCGCAACGTCGCCGTATCGCTTGGTCAGGTTCTTGGCGAGGATATGAGCGTCAGGCACCAGAACATCGTAGCCGGAGCCGCCATCCCTCCCCACACTCCCAGGGGCCGAAATATCGGTCCATATGAGAAGCGAAGCGCCATATCAAGGGGTCGAGTCGCCGCATAGACCGATGTTTTGCCGAGGTGGCTGCACGATGCCATTCGTTCATCTCACAGTCACCTCATCTCGCGTTAATCGTTACCCGCTATATAGACACGACCGATGAGCTAGTCAGCGGTGGATATCGAGAGTTCGGCTCACCTGCATCGAACATCAGAATGAAGAAGGGTTCCAATGACTATGCGTATTTTTCGCTCCGCTCGCGGCTGTCTGGCTACCGGGGTAGCCGCTGCCGTCGCGGCCGCTGCTTTGGCGGCACCTGCCGCGGTGGCACAATCAGATGACGCGGCTCCCGCTGCGCCGAAGAACATCATCGTGATGATCGGCGACGGGATGGGCTATAACCACGTCGACGCTGCGAATCTCTTCCAGCACGGGGAGACGAACTGGCAGATCGATGTGGACCCGGCAACGGAAACGCTGGAGCATCAGGATCAATACGGCCAGCTCCCGAGCCAGGTGTACGAGACGTTCGATATCCAAATGGGGATGTCGCACCACTCCCTGAACTCGCCCGTCTACAATGGCGACGACGCCTGGAGCGATTTCGATTGGGCGAACATCGACCCCACGGACTCCGCTGCATCGGGCACCTCGCTCGCCACGGGTGTGAAGACCTGGAACGGCTTCCTCGGCGTCGACGCCGACGAGACCCCTGTTCCGAATGTTGCCGAAGCTGCCGCCGACACCGGCCGTTCCACGGGGGTCGTCTCGTCCGTTCCGTTCGGTCACGCGACACCTGCCGCATGGGGTTCGCACGTCGCCAGCCGAGGCGCGAACCACGAGATCGCGGGGCAGATGATCAACGGCCCGCTTGACGTCATCATCGGAGCCGGACATCCGCTCTACGACGATGACGCACAGCCGCGGGACGCGGAATGGGTCTGGCTGAGCGAAGACCAGTACAACGACCTCGCGGGCGGCGCTACCGAGATGACCTTCCTCGACACGAACGACGAGCTCCGGGCTGTCGCGCAGGGACAGGAAGTGCCGGAGCAGCTCTTCGGCCTAGTACCGGTTGCTGAGACCCTGCAGTTCAACCGCTCCAGCCTCGAAGAGGCCGAACCCCGACGCGACAACGGCCGCGAAGACGGTGTCCCGCTCGAGGACGGCGTACCGCTGCCGTTCGAACCCGCCATGAACGACGT
>DXDC01000035.1 GCA_019115685.1 Candidatus Agrococcus pullicola | reverse complement strand
GCGGTTGGCGTGACTGCCAGTCTCCTGCCGTTCGATCGCTGTGAGATCAGCGACATGCGTCCACGTACCGACGGAGAGATGGGTTCGGAGCGGGGTGACATCGGTCACGATGAGATGTCCTCCAGAGCCTTGTCGCGCGTTCGCGGTGCGAGGAGATTGACGAGCGCGCCGACGACGAGGAATGCCACGAGTCCGAGCATCGTGATTTCGAGCGGGAACTGGGAGAGCACTCCTACGAGCAGGAACACACCGAGCCCTCCGCCGACATGCCCGATGCTGTCGGCGAGCGCGTACGCTGATGTTCTAAATCGTGTTGGGAAACTTTCGGCGGTGAGGGCGTACTGCGCCGGTACCCAGATGTTCTGGCCGAAGAACAGGACGACCGCACCTCCGAACATCACGAACGGAGAGCCGTTGCCGAAAGCAACGACAAGAGCGCCGATGATCGTGATCAGACTGCCGATCAGCATCCACCACTTGCGCTCCACACGGTCGACGACGTAACGAGCGACGATCGCCGCGGCGATGAATCCGCTGAGTCCGACGGCAGATACCATCCCCGCTTCGGCAGCTGTGAGCCCTTGGCGCACTAGGACCGACGTGAACGCACCGGCGAAGGCGTAGATCGTGATGTATCCGAGCAGCCATGCAACACCCAAGATGATCAATCGTTGCAGATAGCGTGGTGATGTCATGAGTTCCCGGATGGCCCGAAGCGTTCCGCCCGATGGTTCCGGGGGGAGCGTGGCGGCAGTGTCTTCGGGAAGCAACGACGAACGTCGGGTTGCGAGTGCTTCCATGCGGACGATGACAGTTGACGCCTCCTCGTGGCGCCCTTGTTCGATCAACCAGCGCGGTGATTCTGGTAGAGCGACCCGAAGGACCAGGGAAATACCGGCCAGGATCGCCCCGACGCCGTATACCCATCGCCATCCGGTGTCGAAGCTTTCGGAGGCCAGAGCAAATGGCAATCCTTGAGGCCAAGGTGTCATGGGGGTAGTGAGGTACAGTCCGAGCCAAATGCCGAGGGCGGCGCCCAACGCTGCCATGAAGAACAGCACGCTGGTGTATCTTCCGCGCATTCTGCGGGGAGATACCTCGCTGACGAACACGTTGATGATGGCGAGATCCGCGCCAATGCCGATCCCCGTGACCAGTCGGGATAGCGCAAAGTGGGTCTCATTGATCGAGAGCGCCGAATATAGCGAGCCGATCCCGGTTATCACCATTGCGATGATGAGAAGACTGTGACGTCCAAACCGATCGGATAGTGGGCCGAGCAGCAGTGCGCCGACTCCGTACCCGACCAGACTCAGGAAAACTGGTAGCCCGATGAACAGGTCGGAAGTGGCTGGAGAGCAACCGTCTACGATCTGCGCGCACGTCTGCACAAAGGAGACGTTGATGTTGAATATGTCGTACTGGACGAACATCATTCCCAGCCCGATCGTTATGACGGAGACGATGCTCAGGCCCCACCTTGGAAACCGATCGATGCGGTGCAGCAGCGCGGCCCTGGCTTGACCGCTTGGAGGATCGACGCGTGACATGGAGACTCCCTTGTGCTCGTGACATCAACTGTCCAAGCAAGCCTGTTGCGAACGCGTCACCTCCACCATCGTCATTTCTGATGATTCTTGATGTAGAACGCAGCGAGACCGGTACGGTTGCGCACCCCGGTCTTCTCGAATGCGTGTGCCAGATGAGTGCGGAGCGTCGGAGCGGAGATCATCAGTGCTTCGCAGACCGCTCGATCGCTGTAGCCGCGGGCGATGAGCTCCGCGACCTGCAACTCACGCGGGGTGAGAGACGCCTGCGTGGAGGGCTCCTCGGTATCCCAGAGACGGTGCACGAGGTCGCCGACCGCCTGCAGAGTACGCAGATCTTCCGCGGTGAACTGGCCGGAACTCCGGGATCTCCAGATGCGCAAATCCAGCGATCCCACATGAGCGTGATGCGGGAAGTAGTTCATCCCGTGGTGCATGCCACTGCGGTAGAGGAAATCCTGCTGGAACTCGTCGCGTGATCCGGAGGAAAGAGTAATGCTGGTCGCGCCTTGCTGTTCGAACATTCGGGGAGTCAACGTGTCGATATGCCGGTAATGCACGTCGTAGGCATGCAGTCGGTCCTGGCCGAAGTTGACCGCCACGGGGTCCGCGTAAGGCCCGGTGCTGTCGCAGACATACGAAATGAAGGAGTCCGCGTGAAGAGCGCCCAGTAGCCGTTGTCCGAGCAGTCTGCGACGATCTGACAGTGGTTTGTCAGAGAGCGCGATCTCGACGATCTCCCATGCCACGTCAACCACGACGACCTCGTCTCCATTCGTACCGAGGGTGAACCGGAAGGTTTCAGGGTAAGTACCTCGGTCGACATATCGTCTCAAACAAAGACGAGTAGGGCCAGAGTAGTCTCGCTTGACGCCGTGCCTCGGTGCCACGTTACCGAGAAACTATCCGGCAGTGCTGCTGACCCGTTGCAGCCGATTATCTCGGCGGTGAATCGGGTTCTGAGGCACTTGTCAGACGCTCGGCGAATCGTTGTATCTCGATCATCGTGGAGGGCGGTGCTGAAACTCGGAACCCGGCGTGCAGCTCAGCGAGCGGGGCGAGGATGCGCTGCCAGCTATCGACCGCAAGCGTTGCCCGGGTGCGGTCATGCTCTAGCGATGCGAACTCTGCATCCTCGTGTCGTAGTGCATCGGCGACCGCGAGAAGAGTTGCTTCGACGGTGGCTTCCAGCGTCTCGAATGTCTCGCCCAGTCCGGAACGCAAGTAGGCGATAGCCGAGTTCAACGGCAAAGCCCGTGGTGCGTAGGTGGCTCCCGTTCGGCGAACGTCAGAGATGCGATCGGTTCGGAACACCCGCCACTGGTCACGGGCGAGATCCCAGCTAAAGAAGTACCAGCGCCGATCCATATGAACGTGACGATGGGCTTCCGCTCGACGATCCGTACTTACTCCTTTTGCATCGATGTAGGAGAACGTCACGATCTCGCGGCTTGCGATCGCTTCTGCAAGCACTGCGATCGCGTCGGTCTCGAGGTCCGGTAACGGCGTGCCCTCCGACTCGATGCTGGCCCGTAGCGCGGCAGCTCGGGCCCGGAGCCGTGCGGGGAGGAGAAGGTCGATCTTGCCGTAGGCGCGCTCGACCGCGGTACTCAACCCATCGGGAGATGTTGATGGCGTGGCGGCGAGCGACGCGAGCCCGATGATCGTGGCAACAGCCTCTTCGTCCTCGAACACCAGGGGCGGCATGCGCTGACCGGCTGTGAGCCGGTAGTGGCCGCCGGGCCCGGGCTTCGTCTCCACCGGATATCCGTATGAGCGCAGGCGCTCCATGTCACGCCGAAGCGTCCTCGGACTGACGGCGAGACGACTCGCCAGCTCCTCACCCGCGAATGCGCGCCCGGTCTGCAGGGTCGCCAGCAGGCGCAGCACGCGCTCTGTGACATCTGCCATGGTGAAAATCTAGTAGATGCGGTCAGTAATCGGCCACAACTGAGGTTACCTTCGAGCAGTCAGGTGCACGGTTAGAGGACAGAGGAGGCACCAATGACGATCGGTGTGATGACACCCAAGGGAAACGTCGGCGCACACGTGCTGCGCATGCTCGTGCAGGCGGGAGAGAGGCCCCGCGCGCTGCTCCGAGACCCGGCGACGCTCGATGAGTTCGCAGCCCCCTACGTCGATGCAGCGCGAATCGACGCCTGGGATCTGAGCACTGTCCTGGAGGCCACGCGGGGATTGAGTTCAGTGTTCTGGGTCAGTCCGACCGCGACCGATGGGGATCCCGTCGAAGCGCACTCGATCGCGGCAGCGAACATCCGTTCCGCGGTTGTCGAGCACGGCATCGGGAAGGTGGTGTTCCAATCGAGCGTCGGCGCCGAAAAGCGTCACGGGGTCGGTGAGATCGATGGTCTGGCAGCGACCGAGCTGGAACTGGAGGCGAGTGGTGCGGCGGTGACGCACCTGCGATGCGGCTACTTCTTCACGAATCTGCTGATGGATGCCGAGTCGATCCGAGGCGGAACTCTCGCAACGGCGATGGATATCGGTCACGCGATGCCCTGGGTGGCGCCTGTCGACATTGCCGTCGTTGCCACGGCACGGCTGCTATCGAATGCCTGGACCGGGCGTCACGTGCAGGCCGTGCACGGCCCCGAAGATCTCTCGTTCATGCAAGTGGCGGGCATCCTCAGCGGCACGTTGGGGCGCCGCGTCGAAGCGCAACAGCTCAGCGACGAAGACGTGCGCTCCTCCTTGCACCAGATGGGGATGGAGGGAGAACAGATCCGGGCGATTGTGATGATGGCCGCCGGTATCAGAGATGATTTCGTACCGGAGAATCCCCGAAGCTATGCAACAACCACTCCGACCACTCTGAGAAGTTGGGCGGGGCAACACCTGAGCGGGTAAAGACTAGGTGTTCTGCGCTCGGAAGAGTTCCAATGAGCAGACGACTGACATGGTTCGAGAACCCTGCGCGCTAGGCGGGCGAAACGGGCTGGCGCAGGATCGTGCGCATCCTCTCGGGCGCAACCTTCCTGAAGTCGCTGAAGTAGATCTCGTGGTGCTTGCCGCTCATGCGCAGGCCCTGAGCGGGAATGAACTCCGTGTGCATCCGTTCGAGTACCGGCCCTTCGTCGTCGAACGATCCGACGTGCAGCGTCTGCACGCACCTGCCCTCCGATAGCGTTTCGAGTCTCACGTCTGCGAGACGCGTCGGTCGTGACTTGGTGCTGACCTGATCGACCGCGCCAGCGAACAGGTCGCCGTCGACCCAGCTCGGCACCATCAGCATCATCGTCCAGCTCCAGCGTGACTTGTCGCGCGAAACCGTGAACGAATCCATGTCGTCGGCCCACCACAGCCCTTCCAGTGGCGGAACAACGTAGTCGCGCCCGAGCTCGCATTTGCTCGCGAACTTCAGCTTGTAGGCGACAGGGTAGAGCGCTTCGAGTGCGGCGGTGTAATCCGGAGCGGAATTCGGGTCGCCGTGCCCGTCGACCATGAGGTACTGCATATCGAACACATCGAGAACCTGAAATTTGCCTCTCCTAGCCCGATAGCTGTCGAGTGATTTCTTGAAGTCGATCTTGTCAGTCATCGCCATATCCGAACCCGCATCGCTGAGGAGGAGGCGAGTCGAAACACCTTTCCTGATCAGGATTGCAGACCACGCCGATGCGCGCTTCTGCCGCTCGGACGGAGTGACGTTCAAGCACATTCGCGAACAGCGCTCAGGGCAAAAGCTGGGCCGGCAGGGGAGCGCGTGATGTCGACTTTGCTATCGTGACAATCCCGCACCATCCGCGCTGCGGCGTCAAACGGACGAAGTTGCGCAGCGACGACTCAAGAAGTGAATGATGCCTCAAAACCCGAAACAGCCACTGAAGCCCTCGAACGATAATGGATCGGCCGCTGCGCCGCCGCTGAAACGCAATCGGGTGCAGTGGCCCGTCTTTCTCGGTTCGGCATCCCTCATCGTCGCCATCGCAGTCTGGGCGATCGTCGTGCCCGAGAATGCCGACACCGTCATCAGCACCGTCGTTGTATGGGCAGCGAGCACCTTCGGCTGGTACTACATTCTCACTGCAGCGGTCATCGTCGTGTTCGTGCTGATCATCGCATTCTCCTCGACCGGTCGTATCAAGCTGGGCCCCGATCACGCCAGACCCCGATTCGGGCTCTTCAGCTGGATCTCGATGCTCTTCGCGGCGGGTATCGGCATCGACCTGATGTTCTTCGCGGTCGCGGAGCCGGTCGCGCAGTACATGGGACCACCCGCAGGTGAGGCCGAGACGATCGACGCCGCGCGCCAGGCCATCGTCTGGACGCTGTTCCACTACGGCCCGGTCGGCTGGGCGATGTACGCATTGATGGGCGGTGCGTTCGCGTTCTTCGCCTATCGGCG